>DBBC01000019.1:14075-14323 GCA_002292025.1 Firmicutes bacterium UBA994 | reverse complement strand
ACAACAGGGCGTGCCCTCGGGGGAGAGGCATGAGCTGTGCCGCGGGTTGCACGCCGAGCAGAACGCCATCATTCAGGCTGCCCTTTCCGGCGTATCCATCAAGGGCGGCACACTCTACACCACGCACTTTCCTTGCGTACTCTGCGCCAAGATGCTTATTAACGCCGGCATCAAGCGCGTCGTGTTTGCCGATGGGTACCCCGACCTGCTGAGCCGAGAGCTCTTGGCCGAAGCAGGCATGATAATAG
>DBBC01000019.1:0-13731 GCA_002292025.1 Firmicutes bacterium UBA994 | reverse complement strand
AAGTATCTAGCGAAGGGCGTAGGCAAAATGGCGATTAAAGTCTTTACCGTATTTGGTGTGCGACCGGAGGCCATCAAGATGGCACCGGTTATTGCCGAGCTGGCGCGGCATAAAGAGTTTCATGTCTCCGTGTGTGTCACCGGACAGCACCGCGCGATGTTAGATCAAGTTTTGCGCATGTTTGACATCGAGCCTAAGTACGACCTAAACATCATGCGCGAGCGACAGACCTTGCCCGATATTTTTGCCCGGGCTCTCACCGGGCTGGATGAAATCTTCCGCGCCGACCGCCCGGACATGGTGTTGGTGCATGGCGACACGTCGACGACGTTGGCAGGCAGCCTAGCTGCTTTCTATAGCCAGGTCCCGATTGGACATGTCGAGGCCGGTCTACGCACACAGCACAAGTATTTGCCCTTTCCCGAGGAGATCAACCGCAAGTTGACGGGCGCACTGGCGGACCTGCACTTCGCCCCAACGCCGACTGCCAAGCGCAATCTGCTACGCGAAGGCGTCAATGAAGCGAGCATTTATGTAACCGGCAATACGGTAATCGATGCGTTGGCTACGACGGTGCGGTCCGGCTACGAGTACCACGAGCCTAGCCTGCGCCAAGTTCTCGCGCAGCCTCTCGGCAGGCTTCTGCTGGTGGAAGTGCATCGGCGCGAGAATTTGGGCGAGCCGATGCGGGAGATTTGCCTAGCCCTACTTGATACACTGACTGCGTTTCCCGACTGCCATATAGTTTTCCCCGTGCACCTTAATCCTGCCGTGCGCGAAGTGGTGCTTCCCCTGCTGGCGGGGCATCCCCGTGTTACGTTGCTGGACCCGCTCGATACTGACGACTTCCATAATCTAATGGCACGTTCCTGCTTAATCCTTACCGACTCCGGCGGTCTGCAGGAAGAAGCACCCGCGCTAGGCATACCGGTACTGGTGCTGCGCAATAACACCGAGAGACCGGAGGCGGTGGACGCGGGTACGGTGCGCGTGGCAGGGACATCACGGGCGGGAATTCTGGCTCATGCCTCCGAGCTGTTGGGGGATAGCGCGGCATACCATGCCATGAGTACAGCTGTTAACCCCTATGGCGACGGGCAGGCTTCGCCACGCATTGCCCAAGCGTTACTGCACTTCTTTGGGTACATACGGGAGCGTCCAGAAGAATGGAACAAGTCATGACGGACTGATCCACGAAGAACACGAAGGGGCACGAAGTATGACAGAGTTAATTATACAGGCAGAAGTAATTGCCGTGCTGCCCAAAAGGCCTTAGTGCTCCTTAGTGTCCTTAGTGGATCGAATGCTTAGGATACCTGAGCAGGCGTAAAAATAAGTTAAGTTTTTCACTATAGCAATAAGTGCACCCAAGCTGTTGCCTCGGGCGCGAGTTATGTGTAGTATATTGTGGGCAACAGAACTGGTGGCGTAGCCTGTTCTGAAGGAAGGTGATGAGCATGCAGAACGTTTTGCAGAAAATTAAAGACGCAGAAGCACTTGCTGAGCAAATGGTCGCTTCAGCCAAGGCAGAAGTAGCCAAGCGCTTGGAAAAAATTGAACTTGAGTCTCAGTCCATGGTACAGCGCGCGGTAAGCCAAGCTAAGCACAAAGCTGACCAAATAATCGAGCAGGGGACGGCAGCGGCCGCGGCAAAGGCACACGAAGTAGCTCTGCGGTCAGAAGAAGAATGCACTAAGTTGCGAGCAAATGCCGACACACGACTTGGTGCCGCCGTAAAGTTGGTACGAGAGAGGGTAATGACGCACGATGGCCGTAGCTAGAATGCGAAAAGTGCATATCATCGCCCACTTGTCCCGCAAGTCTGAACTTGTGGCTACATTGCAGGAATGGTCTGTGCTTCAACTTGCTGTTACCGAGAAAAAGGACCGCCACCAGAAGGCGCAGGGGAGTTCCACCGTTTCTACGAGCGAAGCCGAGACCTTGCAAGCGGAAATCGGCCGCGCCCTAGTCTACCTTAAGCGGTTTGACGACCACAAAGAGGGACTAATCGACAGTTTTATGGGCCTTAAAGCCGGGGTTTCCCCCGAACTAGAGGCTGACATTTGCCGAGAGTTTGACGGACGCGCCGTGGCACAGCAAACGCGTGAATACGACAAGCGGCTGACGGAGATTTCCTCTTTGCGCCGCCAACTGCTGACAGAACAGAGTGCCCTTGCCGCTTGGTCAAGTCTCGCGGTGAGACTTAAGACGGAGCCAAGCGGTGCGGTAAATATAGTCTTTGGGGCGGTAGCGCAAAAGGACATTACGGCTTTTCTGACGCGCTTGGAGGTTGAGAGCCAAGGACTTTGCCATAGCGAGCAAGTACAAGCCGTCGGCAATAAGATTAACCTCGCCGTCGTCTATCATAATTCTGTTTCTCCTGCGGTCATCAAGGAAGGCATTTTTACTCCCGCCGCATTTAGCACGGGCGAACAGACTCCGGCGGAAGCTTTGTCGACATTGCAGGCTAGGCTAGAGGCACTCGATGCCGAAGTTTTGGTCATCACGCAGGCTAGTGCTCTCCTTGTGCGCGAGAAGCTTAGTCTCCAAGTCTTGTACGACCATTACGGCTCGATGCTGTCGCGTGAACGCGCACATGCGGCCACGCAGGATACGCAGAAGACTTTTTGGCTGGAAGGATGGACTGACGCTGATACCGAGGAGCGCCTAACCGGGATGTTAGCACAGCGATATCCGGACATCTTTGTTCACTTTGATGACCCCGAACCAGGAGACAAGCCACCGATAAAGCTTAAAAACCTGCGATTTGCTAAGCCGTTTGAGCTAGTCACCAACATGTATGGATGGCCCATGTATACTGAGATTGACCCTACTTTGGCATTAGCCCCTTTCTTTGGGCTGTTTTTTGCGCTGGCAATCGGGGATGCCGGTTACGGCTTGTTGATTTTGGCGGCCTGCTGGTGGTTTATGCGCAAGTACAAGCCTGACGCAGCCACGAGCAAGTTCTTTCACCTGTTTATTATCGCGGGATGTGTTTCTGTCGCCGTTGGTTTTGCTGTCAATGGTTTTTTCGGCAACTTGCTGGACTACGTGCCGATAGAAGCTTTACAATTGCTCAGGCGAAGCCTAGTCATAATGGACCCGTTGGCTAACCCGATGGGGATGATGGTGCTTTCGATTGCTCTGGGAGTAGTGCATATCCTGCTTGGCATCTGCTTAAAGGCCTATATGACCTTTAGAAGCGGAGATATGGTGAGTGCCGTTTTAGATCAAGGTTCATGGTTGTTTTTGCTCGGCTCGCTCGTGATGTTGGCCGTGGTCAGTACGGTGCCGGGGTTAAGCGTTTATTCTGTCTCGGCGCAGTACGCTTCTCTGCTTGGCGCGGTGTTGGTGGTAGGCACACAGGGGCGCAGCGCCAAGGGGATTCTCGGCAAGGTTGGTCTTGGTCTCTATGCGCTATACGGGGGCGTGGGTTACTTTAGTGACGCCTTGTCCTACACTCGCCTGATGGCGCTCGGTATGGCATCAGCAGTAATTGCCATGGTAGTTAACACCATAGCGATGATGATGATGCCCGTCCCGGTGGTGGGATGGATAGGCGCTCTGCTGATGCTAATCGGCGGCCATCTCTTTAACCTGCTGCTTTCCGGGCTGGGGTGCTTTGTGCATTCTGCCCGTCTACAATTTGTCGAGTTCTTCACTAAGTTTTTCGAGGGAGGGGGCGTTCCGTTCAGACCCTTCCGGCGCGAATCCAAGTTTACCGTCATTCGTGGATAGTCGGACGCATCAAAAGCTAGATAATGGAGGATGAATGTAATGGAATGGTTAGGTATGAACGCCGGTTTAGGACTGGCAATTCTCGGGGGAGCACTGGCGGTTTTCCTTGGTGGTACTGGGTCCAGTATCGGCGTGGGCATTGCCGGGCAGACGTCAGCTGGCATTATGTCTGAAGACCCAGAGAAGTTCGGTAAGTTGTTGCTGTTGCAAGCTTTGCCGGGAACACAAGGTGTTTACGGTCTGCTGATTGGCTTTTGGATTCTTATCAGGCTAACCGGTGTAGAAACGGTGACGGTCGACCAAGGATGGCAGTTGCTTTTTGCGTGCCTCCCCGCCGCAATTAACGGATTGATGAGCGGCATTTGGCAAGGGAAGGTATCCGCCGCCGCCATGAACATCATCGTCAAGCATCCCGATGCCTCCGGCAAATCCCTTATTCTCCCAGCAATGGTAGAAACCTACGCCATTTTTGGCCTTCTGGCCAGCATTCTCCTGATCAACAGAGTTGTATTCTAGGCAACAGCTCGAGAAGGAGTTGAAAGTGTGTCAATAGAGAATATCCTGAGTAAGATTCTTGGCGAGGCAGAAAGCCGGGTGCAAGCAATTCATGCCGCAGGCTATGCCAGCGAAGAAGCTAGGCTCGCGGAAGCTAAACAACAAGCCGCCATGCAGGGAGAGGGCATCATTGCCGGCGCAGAGGCATGTGTAGCCGAAGAAGAGGCCCGTTTGCTAACCGCGGCTAAGCTTGAGGCGCGAAAAAAGCTGCTGGCGGTGAAACAGTCTTTGATGAACGAGACTTTTGCGGCAGCGCTGGCGGAACTGCGGGCTTTACCGGTGCACCAGCAAAGGCCTCTGCTCAAGAACATGTTGCTAAACGCCGTGGAAACGGGCGAGGAGACGATAGTGTGCGCGCGGGAGGATAGCGAGGTCTTTCAGAGGGACTTTCTCGCGGAGGTTAACGCGGCATTAACCGCTAGAGGCGGCCGCGGGCAGCTGACGCTCTCCGATGAGTACCGCCCGACAGGCGGCGGCTTTTACCTGCTGGGTGCGAGCGTCGAAATCAACGTCACGTTCCCCACTCTTCTCAAATCAGTACGTGAACAGCTCGAACCGGAAGTGGCAGCGCTACTCTTTGGCTAATACCCACGCTAGGCGCACGTGAAGGAGTGAAGACTTTGTCCATTGCACATGACTCTCGCTACGCCTATGCTGTGGGCCGCATCAGAGTCCTTGAAACTAGGCTGCTGGATATGAGCAAGCTCGGGCGCATGGTGGAGGCTGGCAGCGCCGAGGAGGCGCTACGCATCTTAGGCGAGACAGAATACGCTGACTTAGTGTCGCGCGCCGCGGGGCCACACGACTATGCCAAGGTGACAGCAGGGGAGATCACCCGGGTCTACAGCCTAATGAAGAAGCTTTTGCCGGACGAGGCGCTAGTCGATCTGTTTCTCATTAAGTACGACATCCACAACATGAAGGTCGCACTGAAAGCCCATTTCCAAGGGCGGAACTTCGATCATCTAGCTATAGACGCGGGCCTAGTGCCGGCCAAGTTAATACCTTATGTTTGCCAACAGGAAAAAATCTCAGGCGTGCCGCCTGAGTACTATGCGTTTGCCGGCGCGGCATCGCTTGCGTACGACGAGAGCAAAGACCCTAAGGTTATTGACTTGGTGCTTGACCGCATGCAGTATTCACACACCCAAGCCATGGCAGAAAAACACGGCTACGCTTTCTTAGCGCGTCTTTTCGCCACGCAAGTGGATCTCGCCAATATCAAGAGCCTAATACGCACCAAGCGGCTGGGACGCGGTCGAGATTTTCTCACGGAGAACCTACTCGCCGGAGGGACGATGGCGCAAACCGTTTTCCTCGACGCGTTGACGGAGGATTGGCCCGCGATCATTGGGCGCTTTAGTTCCTCGCCTTACCGGGCGGTAGTTGAACAGGGCATCGGCTCTCTGCTGGAGTCGCGCGGCTTGACGATGCTGGAAAAGCTAAGTGACGCGTTTCAAGCCGAGCTATCGCGCACAGTACGGTTCCAAGCCTTTGGCCCCGAACCGGTAATCAACTATATATTGGCTAAAGAGAACGAAGTAAGAAATATTCGCATCATTATGCTGGGCAAACTCAATGGCGTTCCGAACCATGAAATTCGCGAAAGGTTGCGTGAAGGGTATGCATAAGATCGGCTTGATTGGCGACAGCGATACTATCCGCGGCTTTAGCGCACTAGGCTTGGCCACGTTTGAAGTCATGGACCGGGACGGGGCGGTGGCGGCAGTGCAAGCAGCCCTCAAGGGAGGTTTCGCCGTCGTGTTTGTCACAGAGCGCATCTATCCCCAGGTGGAATACCTCATTCGCGCGGCACGCGAGAACGCCTTACCCGTTTTTACCGTTATTCCTGACAACCAAGGCAGCACCGGGCTTGGGCAAACACGTCTGCGCAAAATGGTGGAGCGGGCTATCGGGGTGGATATTCTTTTCAAGGAAGAGGGAAAGACGAATGGCTAATACCACACGGCAGGAAGGCATTATAGTCAAAGTCTCAGGGCCCTTGGTCATTGCCGCCGGCATGTCGCATGCGCGTATGTACGACATGGTCATGGTGGGCGACAAAGGGTTAATCGGTGAGATCATCGAAATGCGCGGCGATAGCGCTTCGATACAAGTATATGAGGAAACGGCGGGCGTAGGTCCCGGCGAGCCGGTAGTTTCCACCGGGTCTCCGCTCTCGGTTGAGCTCGGCCCGGGGCTAATGACATCAATTTACGATGGCATTCAGCGCCCACTCAATAAGATTGAAGAGCGTGCGGGCGCCTTTATTACCCGCGGCATCCAAGTACCTAGCCTCGATCGCGAAAGACAATGGGAGTTTGTGCCCGTAGTCGCCATCGGTGAGCAGGTTGAGCCGGGCACAGTGTTAGGCACAGTACGCGAGACGGTGTTAGTAACGCATAAGGTGATGGTTCCGCCTAGGGTGCGCGGCCGCGTAGAGTGGATTCACGCCGGGCTGGCTACAGTCACAGATGTGGTAGCTCGGCTCAGCAATGACGCTGGCATCGTGCCGCTGACCATGATGCAGAAATGGCCCGTACGCAAGGGTCGGCCCTATGCCGAAAAACGCACACCTGCCACCCCGCTCACGACCGGTCAGCGCGTCATCGACATGTTTTTCCCCGTCGCCAAGGGAGGCGTAGCCTGCGTTCCCGGCCCCTTTGGCTCAGGCAAGACCGTGGTGCAGCATCAGTTAGCCAAGTGGGCGGACGCGGAGATTGTCGTGTACGTAGGCTGCGGCGAGCGCGGCAACGAAATGACCGACGTTCTAATGGAGTTTCCGGAACTGCATGACCCTAAGACGGGCGAACCGCTGATGGAGCGCACCGTGCTTATCGCCAATACCTCCAACATGCCGGTAGCGGCACGCGAGGCCTCGATTTACACCGGCATCACCATTGCCGAGTATTACCGCGACATGGGGTACTCCGTGGCGCTGATGGCTGATTCCACCTCGCGTTGGGCAGAGGCACTGCGTGAAATGTCCGGCCGTCTGGAAGAAATGCCAGGGGAAGAAGGGTATCCCGCCTATCTCGGCTCACGCGTGGCGGAGTTTTACGAGCGCGCCGGCACCGTAGTCAACAAAAACGGCACCGCAGGTTCGCTGACGGCGATTGGCGCAGTTTCTCCGCCGGGCGGCGACTTGTCAGAGCCGGTGACGCAGTCTACCCTGCGCATCGTCAAAGTATTTTGGGGTCTTGACGCTAGGCTGGCAGAGTCGCGCCACTTTCCCGCCATTAACTGGCTCTTGAGTTATTCCCTTTACGCCGATCGGCTAGACGAGTTTTTCGCCATTCATGCCGGGCAAGAATGGCCAACGTATCGCAGAGACTCAATGCGACTGTTGCAAAAGGAATCTGAGTTAGAGGAAATTGTCCGCTTAGTGGGTATAGATGCGTTATCCCCCGCTGATCGCCTAGCCTTAGAGACGGCGAAGTCCATCCGCGAGGACTTTTTGCACCAAAATGCCTTCCACGAAGTGGACACGTACACATCACTGCCGAAGCAATACCGCATCATACGCTTGATTCTCACCTTCTACACGGAAGCACAGGCCGCCATGCAGCGCGGGATGTTGCTTGACCGTATGCTTGAACTGCCGGTGCGAGTAGAGATAGCCCGCGCCAAGTATCTGCCGGAAAGTGAAATAGACCGTTTTGATGCCATCGAAGCACGCATCCGCGAGCAATTAAAGTAAGGGGGGAGTAAGAGCATGCAGAAAGAGTATCGCACGATTACCGAGATCTCCGGCCCCCTCATGCTGGTGGATAAAGTAGAGGGTGTCAAGTACGAAGAGTTGGTAGAGATTGAGCTGCCAAGCGGTGAGATTCGCCGTGGGCGCGTGCTGGAAGCCATGCGCGGCAAAGCACTGGTACAGATTTTCGAGGGCACTTCCGGCATCAACATGGAAAAGAGCAAGGCAAGATTTTTGAGCAAAGTTATCGAGCTGCCCGTTTCGCTCGATATGCTGGGGCGGGTATTTGACGGCTTTGGCAACCCACGGGACAATGGGCCTGCCATCATACCTGACAAGCGCCAAGACATCAACGGCAACCCTATCAATCCCTATGCCCGCGCTTACCCTTCCGAGTTTATCCAAACCGGTATCTCTACGATTGACGGCATGAACACGCTGGTGCGCGGGCAAAAGCTGCCGATTTTCTCCGGCTCCGGGCTGCCGCACGCCAAGCTGGCAGCACAGATTGCCCGCCAAGCTAAGGTGCTGGGGGGCGACAGCGAATTCGCCGTCGTCTTTGCCGCCATGGGTATCACCTTCGAAGAAGCAGATTACTTCACCAGCGATTTCCGCAAAACTGGCGCCATCGACCGCGCGGTGCTGTTTATCAATCTAGCTAACGACCCTGTTATCGAGCGCATCGCCACCCCGCGTATCGCCTTGACCTGCGCCGAGTATCTGGCCTACGAAAAGGGCATGCACGTGCTGGTAATTATGACGGACATGACCTACTATGCCGAAGCCTTGCGGGAAATCTCCGCCGCGCGCAAAGAAGTGCCCGGGCGTCGTGGGTACCCCGGTTACTTGTATACGGACCTCTCCACGCTGTACGAGAGAGCAGGGCGTATCAAAGGGCGGCCGGGTTCAATTACCCAGATTCCCATTCTCACCATGCCCGAGGACGATAAGACCCACCCCATCCCCGACCTTACCGGCTATATCACTGAGGGACAGCTTATTCTCGGGCGTGAACTCCACCGCAAGGGTATCTACCCGCCGGTTGACGTGTTACCTTCTTTGTCTAGGCTTAAAGACAAAGGTATCGGTGCGGGCAAGACACGCGAGGACCACAGCGGCGTGCTTAACCAGCTCTTTGCCGCCTACAGCCGCGGCAAAGAGGCCAAAGAACTGGCTATTATCCTAGGCGAAGCCGCATTGTCCGATGTAGATAAGCGCTTCTCTAAGTTCGCGGATGAGTTTGAGCAACGCTTTGTCAGCCAAAACGAGTATGCCGATCGCGACATTGCCGCAACTTTGAATCTGGCTTGGGAGCTTATGGCACTGCTCCCGGTGACGGAGTTAAAGCGCGTGCGCGAGGAGCACATTAAGAAGTACCTGCCGGCCGAAGCGAGGTAGCAGCGGTGAACATTAGAGTCAACCCGACCCGCATGGAGCTCTTGCGGCTCAAGAAGCGCGTGCGAGTTGCCAAGCGGGGACACAAGCTGCTCAAGGACAAGCGGGACGAACTGATGAAAAGCTTTATGTCGCTGTTGCGCGATGTCAAGCGCTTGCGCCTGACTGTGGAACAGGAACTGCGGCTGGGCTATCAAAGCTTTCTCATCGCTCGCGCGGTTATGACCCCGGAGATGCTCGATGAAGCCATCATATTCCCTAAACAACGCGTGGAACTTGAGGTCACGGAGAAACGCATGATGTCCGTCACCGCGCCGGTATTCTGCTTGCGCCAAGAAGGCGACGTCTATGCTTACGGCATGGCGGGCACCTCCGGCGAGTTAGACATGGCTCTGGGTGTCTTTGCTCAACTTCTGCCGACCCTGATTGAGCTTGCGGGCATTGAACGCGCGCTTGAGCTCCTGGCCGAGGAAATCGAGCGTACACGCCGTCGCGTAAACGCGCTGGAGTACGTGCTTATCCCCATGCTGGAAGACACCGTGAAGAGCATTTCTATGAAATTGTCAGAACAAGAACGCGGCGCTATTTCGCGCTTGATGAAGATTAAGGACGTAGTGCGCGCCAAGTGAAGCAAAAGGCTCCGTCCCTATTGCTTCAAGGTGGCGCCGCGACTGGCTGAGGTTACCTGTCGGACGTAACGAGCCATGTAGCCATGGCTTATTTTAGGGGGCGGTAACACCAGCGATGCCAGTCGTTTTTCTAGCTCCTCCTTGTCAATCAGGATATCGAGGCGCCGGCTTGGGATGTCAATGGCAATCAGATCTCCTTCACGGACTACGGCAATCGGCCCTCCCGCCATTGCTTCGGGGGAGATATGACCGATTGCCGCGCCGCGCGTTGCGCCGGAAAAACGCCCATCGGTAACCAAAGCAACGTCCCGATCCAAGCCCATGCCAGCCACGGCAGCCGTGGCTGTAAGCATTTCGCGGAAACCGGGACCGCCCCTAGGGCCTTCGTAGCGGATGACGATAACATCACCGGCATTGATACCGCCGCCGAGAATAGCTGCCACCGCCGCTTCCTCACTGTCGAATATGCGTGCCGGCCCGGTTTTTTGCCTCATCTCCGGGGCTACCGCACCTTGTTTTACCACCGAGCCCTCCGGTGCTAGGTTGCCATGCAGTACGGCAATAGCTCCGTTTTGTAAGTAAGGGTTGTCCGGCGGGCGGATGACGTTATCGTCTAGGCACTCTGCATGTGCCACCTGTTCACCCACAGTCAGACCGCTGACGGTCAGGCAATCATCCGCCAGTAGTTTTAGTCCGCTGAGACGTTTCATAACGGCTTGCACTCCGCCGGCTGCGTCCAAGTCCTCAATCCGTTGTTCCCCGGCGGGAGACAGTTTGCACAACTGCGGCACCCGCTGCCCTATCGCGTCAACTAAGGCTAGGTCTAGGCTAATACCGGCCTCGTGCGCCACCGCCGGTAAGTGCAAAATGGTATTAGTCGAGCCGCCGATAGCCATATCCACCGCCAAGGCGTTACAGAAAGCCTCCCGGGTCATTATATGGGAAGGGGTTATGCCCCTCTGCACAAGCCGCAGCACACAGATGCCAGCCTGCTTGGCAAGGCGTACGCGGTCGGCGGCGATGGCCAACACGGTGCCGTTGCCCGGCAGGGCCATCCCCAGCGCCTCCGTCAGGCAGTTCATCGTGTTCGCGGTAAACATGCCCGCGCAGGAACCAACACCGGGACAGGCGCACGTTTCAAGTTCAGCCAGTTCCTGTTTTGTCATCTGACCGGCCGTAACTTTGCCCACTGCTTCAAAAACACTTGCTAGGTCTACCCGACGTCCGCGGTAACGTCCCGCCAGCATCGGGCCGCCGCTGACAAAAACGGCTGGCAGATTAAGCCTAGCAGCCGCCATCAGCATCCCGGGCACAATCTTGTCACAGTTAGGGATAAACACTAGGCCGTCTAATGGCTGGGCGCGGACCATCACCTCCACGCTGTCGGCGATCAGTTCCCGGCTGGGCAGCGAATAGTGCATGCCCACATGGCTCATGGACAGACCGTCGCAAACCCCAATCGTGAAAAACTCCAACGGAGTGCCGCCGGCAATACGCACTCCTTCCTTGACAGCCGCGGCCAGCTGGTGCAGGTGCTTGTGCCCCGGGACAAAGTCATTGGCTGAGTTGACCACGCCAATCAAAGGTCGATTTATTTCCTCATCTATCCAGCCCATAGCCTTTAACAGGGAACGGTGCGGTGCACGCTGCAATCCTTCGGTCATTATCCCGCTTTGCATTTCTTTCCTCCTCCCGTGATCTCTATTACATGGAGTTCCGCAGCATACCAAGGAAAAGGTGCGCCGGGTGTTAAATGCTCGGACCGATGCGAGTAATGGCAAACTCGTAGTGCCGTAAAACCTCAGCTTTAGTCAACCGTCCGTTAGCTACTTCCTGCATCAGCCGGTAAATACGCTGGCCGACAGAAGCGATGGTCTCGGTGCCCTGAACAACTGTGCCGGCATTGATATCCATATTTTCTTCCATCAGATTGTAGGTATGGTCATTGCCCGTGATCTTGATCACCGGCGCAATCGGGCATCCTACCGGTGTGCCACGGCCGGTAGTAAATAAAACCATCTGGCAGCCACCGGCTACCATCCCGGTGATTGATTCCACATCTTGCCCGGGGGTATCCATGACAAAGAGCCCTCTGCCTTCTACGGCAGCAGCATAGGGAAGCACCGCTTGCACCACGCCGCTGCCCGCTTTTCGCAGGCAACCCAACGATTTTTCTTCAATCGTGGTCAACCCACCCGCCACATTCCCCGGCGTGGGCTGTGTTCCCCTCAGGTCAACCCCCATCTTTACCGCTTCCCCTTCAGCTGCTTTTACAATCGCCAAAAGGTCTTGGCTAACCCGATGGTTCAAGCAACGCTCAGCCAGAAGATGCTCAGCACCGATAATTTCCGTTGTCTCCGAGAGGACCACCGCTCCCCCTGCTTGGATTAACAAGTCGCTAGCTACCCCCACAGCCGGGTTGGCAGCCAGACCGGAGGTGCTGTCTGAGCCGCCGCACTCCAAACCGAGGATCAGGTCGCTCATTTTAATCGGCACCCGGGGCAATTTTTGGGACTCTGCCACCATCGCTTCGGCCATGGCAATCCCTTGGCGTACAGCCTTGGATGTCCCTCCGGCATCCTGAATAATGAGCAGCTGCAAGGGCTTACCTGTTTGGGCGATTTCTTTTGCCAGCATGGGGGCCTCCATTTTTTCGCACCCCAGCCCCACCACCAGCACGCCTGCCACGTTAGGGTTGGCGGCAAAACCGAGCAAGGTGCGCTTGCTCTGTTCAAAGTCGACGCCCAATTGGCAACAGCCGTGTGGGTGGGTCACCGGAACTGTGCCCGCTACTGCCCGGTAGATGCGATCAGTAACTTCATTGGCACAGACCACCACTGACAAGAGCAGGACATGATTGCGAATGCCGACCTTCCCATCCGGTCGGCGGTACCCTAATAGCTCCATATCTCTTTCCGCCCTTCAGCACAATATTCAGACTATCGGCTATACGTCTCCGCGGCCGCGGTTGCTGATAAGATTATGCACGTGGACATGCTGTCCCGGCTGCACACTCTGCGTGGCCGTGCCGATAGGCTGGCCATACTTAATCACTTGGTCGCCACAAGAAATAAATGCTACAGCAACTTTATGCCCTATAGGGATATCTTGGGTAACGGGCAGAAGGGTCACTTTCCCAGCCAAATCAAGCTTGATCTGCTCTCCGCTCCTGATATCTTCTAACGCCGTGGCCACGTTATCCTGCGGGTCGATCACTACTACCTTGAGCATCAAATGCACCCCCATCATTTAAGGGGGATGCCACAGCATCCCCCTCATTCAGGTTCCGACCGGTTTCAAGAGGTTGCTAGATAACGGCTACGCTACTCCCACGGCCAAAGCAGTTGTACGGTATCGCGGTACGAGGTGCGGAACTCACGGGCCGCTTGCCAAGCCTTGGCAAAGAAGGGATTCTTGCCGGATTCATAGTCTAGCACGGCGTCAAACCCGTCCCGGACAGCTCGGTTGAGGCTGTCCGCTACGGGGACGAAAGTGACGCCTTCTGCCAGCAGGCGTCGAGCTGCAGCCGCTTCTACTAGGCGGAAGTTGCCGTAATTGGTGATCAGGCTGGTTATGGCTGTATTGGTGACGATGGCCTGCAGGTCGGGCGGCAGCTCATTCCAACGGTCGCGGTTAATTTCAATGCCCGTGGCGTGGGAAGGTGCTCGCTGTCCCATCATGGCATACTTGGCGGCATCATGGAAGCCCATGGCGTAG
>DBBC01000005.1 GCA_002292025.1 Firmicutes bacterium UBA994 | reverse complement strand
GAGGGGTCGGAGAAATTGTGGCGATGAGAAACAAGACAGTGAAGCAAAAGGCTCCGTCCCTTTTGCTTCCGTCCCTTTTGCTTCAAATTCTGCGGGTGGAGAAGGACAGAGCCTGGGAAACTGGGGATTTGATTGTACGTGAAGCACCGCTTACTATTTACTTAAACGGCCGCGAGTTTGTAACCCTGCTGTGCACGCCGGAGTTGATGGACATGTTGGCGATAGGCTTCCTGCGCTCAGAGGGACTGATTCGAGACTATGGGGAAGTGACTTCCCTTGCGCTGGACGAGGAACAGGGGTTTGTCTTTGTAGAGACGCAGGGTGGCAAACTGGCAGAAGAACTGCACGGGAAAAGGACTATCACCACCGGTTGCGGCAAGGGCACCGTTTTCTTTAGCGTCCTCGATGCGTTGCAAAGCAAGCCGATAAGCTCTGCCCTTACGATTACCGCGACCCAAATTCACGGTCTAATGCGTGACCTGCAAGAGCGGGCGGTAGTGTTTAAGCAGACAGGCGGAGTTCACAGCGCCGCGCTGTGCTCTGCGGAGGATGTGTTATACTTCTGTGAGGATATAGGGCGGCACAACGCTGTGGACAAGATTATCGGCATGTGTCTAAGGGACAAAGTCACTATCGCTGAGAAGGTTTTACTCACTAGCGGGCGCATTTCCTCTGAAATTCTGGTCAAGACAGCCAAGCTCGGCCTGCCTGTGCTCATTTCTCGCGCGGCACCAACAGCGCTGAGTGTCGAGCTAGCTGAAAAACTCGGCATGACCTTGGTGGGCTTTGTGCGGGGGCATAACCTCAATGTTTATAGCCACGCCGGTCGAGTAGTGCTGGACGGTAGACAGCGTATGCCCACCACTCAACCATCGGAAAATGAGCAGCCACTATCTCAGGACTAAACATCAGGAGGCGGATTAGTGCATGGGGACGATCAGATTTTTTATTGACGGCCGAGAAATTACTGTTACGGAGGGTGAGACAATCCTAGAGGCTGCTTCAAAAAACGGCATTTACATTCCCCATGTATGCCATCACCCTGACCTAAAGCCTGCGGGGATGTGTAGGGTCTGTGTCGTGGAGGCCGATGGGCTGCTCGTGCCTGCTTGCCGTGCTCCGGCCGCAGCGGGAATGGTGGTTAAAACAGGCGGCAACTTAGTGAATAAAATGCAGCGCCTGGCAGTTGAGCTTTTAGCGACAAATCACCATGACGATTGCTTGGCCTGCGGCAAGAATAATGCCTGCAAACTGCAGGAAGTGGCGCAGTATGTAGGAGTTGATAAACAGCGGCTGACGAGATTCCAGGCCCAAGAGTTGCGTCCGGTAGACGATTCTAACCCCTTCATCAGCAGGGACTATAACAAGTGCATTTTATGCGGTATCTGCGTACGCGCTTGCAATGAGATAACCTGTATCGAGGCAATTGATTATGCATTTCGCGGCTACGCCGCTAAAATCAGTACACTGAGCGATAAGCCTCTGCAAGATTCCAAATGCACATCTTGCGGCGAGTGTATGGTCCGCTGTCCCGTGGGGGCCCTGCTGCCCAAAGGCGGGGTACAGGCGGCTTACGAAGTCAAGACCGTTTGTCCTTACTGCGGCTGCGGGTGTGGGGTGTATCTTAGCGTCCGCGAAGGGAAGATTGTCGGGGTGCGTGGTGACCGGGAGAGCAAAGTTAACGAAGGGGAGCTTTGTGTTAAAGGACGCTTTGGCTATTCTTTTGTTAACCACGCCGAGCGCTTGACAGCGCCGCTGATTAAGCGCAACGGGCGCTTTGAGGAGGCTTCTTGGGATGAGGCGCTCGACCTAGTAGCCAATAAGTTTCGGGAGATTCAGGCAGAATACGGGCCTGAGTCCCTAGGGGGGCTAAGCTCGGCACGGGTGACTAATGAGGACAATTACCTGTTCCAAAAACTACTGCGATCCCTTGGCAGCAACAGTATTGACCATTGTGCGCGCCTCTGACACGCTCCCACAGTGGTCGGTCTGGCCACGACAACGGGTAGCGGCGCGATGACTAATCCCATCAGCGATATCGAAAACTGCCAAGCTATTTTTGTGATCGGCTCTAACCCTACGGAAAACCACCCCATTATCGGCTACCGCATGCAGCGGGCCGTGAAAAAGGGAGCCAAGCTCATTGTGGCCGACCCGCGCCGTATCCCCTTGGCAGAAATAGCGGATGTGCATTTGCAGTGCAGACCTGGGACGGACGTGGCCTTGCTCAACGGCATGATGCATGTTATTTTGCGCTATGGCCTTGAAAACAAAGAATTTATTGCGGAACGGACTAACGGCTTCGCACAGCTGAAAGAGTTTATCATGGAAGGATACGGAGTAGAGTCTGTTGCCGCAATAACCGGGGTTCCGGCGGCGGCCATTGAGCGGGCAGCCCGCCTTTATGCCACAGCCGACACAGCGGGGATTTTCTACTGCATGGGGGTAACGCAGCACACCTGCGGCACGGAAAACGTCTTGGCGCTGACTAACCTAGCCATGGTTACTGGCAACTTTGGCAAACCGCATGCCGGCGTCAACCCGCTGCGCGGACAGAACAACGTTCAGGGCGCGTGCGATATGGGGTGTCTGCCCCATGTTCTGCCTGGATACCAGCCGATTCACAGCGACGGAACTACCTATTGGCAGCGGATGGCGGGCCAAGCAGAAGCGGATGCCACTGACATAATTTCCGCCCTCGAATTCGATTATTACGGCAAGACACCGCAGTCAGTACCGGCCAATAAAGTCAGCGATCATCTCCGCGCCAAGTTTTCTCGTGCTTGGGGTGTGGAACTCTCGGACGTGCCGGGGCGCACGATTAATGATATGTTCCACCCTAACCCCCGTCGGTGGTGCAAGGCGCTGTACGTAGTAGGAGAGAACCCTGTGCTCTCTTCACCCGATTCCGAACATGTGCGCGCCGCACTCACAGCTTTAGACTTTTTGGTGGTACAGGATATATTTCTCACAGAGACGGCAGAGCTGGCTGATGTGGTCCTTCCCGCAACTTCGTTTGCCGAAAAAGAAGGCACCTTTATCAATACGGAGAGACGGGTGCAGCGAGTGCGCCGCGCTATCCCACCCACAGGTCAAAGTAAGGCAGACTGGGAGATTGTGCAGGCACTAGCCAAGCGGCTGAATCTCCCGTGGCACCACCAGTCTCCCCAAGAAATTTGGGATGAGGTGCGTCAGCTGTCACCGCACTACTTTGGCGGCATGACCTACGAGCGCCTAGACAGGCAAGGGCTGCAGTGGCCCTGCCCCACGGAGGATCATCCTGGCACCCCGATTATGCATCGTAGGTCGTGGCGCGGCGAGACGGATAAGTTCGCCTGCGGCATCGGTCAGTTTTCCACCGTAGATTACCGTCCGTTAGCTACAGAGAAACCAGACGAGGAGTATCCTTTTGTGCTGACCACGGCGCGTAAGCTCTACCACTATCATACTAGGACCATGACCGGCAAGGTCGAGGGCTTGAATGAGCTGCTTAACGAAGAACGTATGCAGATTAACCCTAAGGATGCCCAAAGACTGGGGATAGGCGCCAATGATACGGTCAGAGTCAGCTCTGCCCGCGGCTCGGTGAAGACTCGTGTGGCCATCACCGACCAAGTGCCCGAGGGCACAGTGTGCATGAGCTTCCATTTTGCGGAGTCTCCGGCTAACGTCCTTGCGGATCCTGCAATCTGCAGTATGTCGGTGATTTCCGAGCTGAAAGTCAGCGCGGTTAATATACGCAAGAGCAAAAGGCAGGTGTAAGGAATGCGTGACACTCCCACACGCCCGGGTGCTGAAGACAGGGAAGACTACCGCTGGATGGTTGGTCCTGCGCCCGTTGCGCAGACCCCTCATCCGGAAGTCGAGATGGCACTGGTGGAAGGGGCCATGGTTCCCGTAGAGGAAGCACTCACGAAAATTGTGGAAAGAGTCAATAGAGCCAAGAAACCGGTGATGGTCGTGCCGGGCCGCATGGTGCTCTGGCACTGGGAAGAAGGGCCTCCCGGGAGAGCAAAAGCCATTAGGGAACTTGCCGCAGCTATGGGGGCCGAAATACGGCCCATCTATGATGTGCGCCCTGCCTATCCGATGGCTAGGACAGCGTGTGAAGTTAACCCCTATCACGGCGATTTGGTCATCGCGCACGCCAAATACGACGTCGCCGTATTTTACGGTGTGGACTGCCCTTACGCCGATGTAGCCTTAAAGATCATTGACCAAGGTACGGAGTGTTACACCATCGCCTTGTGTGGCAAACTTGGCCATGTCGATGCCTCGATTACCTTGCGCGATACCGGCATTGACCGGCTGCAGAGATTAACACACATGTTTCGTAAGGCAAGAGAGTCTAGGGGAGACGACAAGAAATAGTCGTTTCCTTAGTGGCGAAGGAGGAACTGACGAGTGACGATGGCGCATGAGCTAACGGAGCAAAGCATGGACGAGATTTTCTCTAGGTTTAAAGGGAAACGCGCAGAATTGATTCCCATCCTTCAGGCCACGCAGGAGAAATTCGGGTTCCTGCCGGAAGACGCTTTAAGGCAGGTGGCGAGGTTTCTCTCTGTTGCAGAGAGTAAGGTCTACGGGGCCGCCACCTTTTATGCCCAGTTTTACTTTACCCCGCGCGGGCGGCATACCATTACTGTGTGCTGCGGCACGGCCTGTCATGTAAAAGGTGCTTCACTAGTTCTAGATGCGTTAGAACGCGAGCTGGGGGTAAGCTGTGGCGGCACCACTCCGGATTTCAAGTACAACTTGCAGCGCGTAGCATGTGTAGGCTCCTGTGTTGTGGCCCCGGTGGTACTGGTTGACGACAAGCTGTTTGGTCCTGTTGAAGTCGGAAAGATTAAGGAGTGCCTAGCAGTGAACGAAGGTGGCAAGCAGTGAGCGCATGGAATAGCAGGACAGAAAAAGTTGACTCGCCCACTGAACTGGCGGAAATTGCGGCGAGGTGCCGAGCTGCTTTTGCTAGGCAGAAATCTAGGTTCGTGGTGTGCGCCGGACCTGCCTGCTTGGCCATGGATGCCTTAGGTGTGTTAGAAGAGTTTAGGGAGCTGATCGCCCGGCGTGGCCTGCATTTAGATGTAGAGCTGCTGTTTGAGGGGGCAGAGACCCAAGCTGCGGTTGTCGGCAGCGGTTGCCATGGTTTTTGTGAGAAGGGGCCGTTGGTACGGGTTGAGCCGCAGGGGGTTTTATACACCAAGGTCAAAGTAGCCGATGTGGTGGAGATCCTAGAAGCTGCTTTAGACCACGGCAAAATCGTGGAACGCCTGCTCTACCACAATCCGGACGGCAGTACTTGCCTCACAGAGCGCGAAGTGCCATTTTACAGCGGACAACAAAAGATTGCCCTTAAGAGATGCGGGCTAATTGACCCGGAGGATATTAGGGAATATATTGCCCATGGCGGGTACCTAGCTCTGGCTAAAGTTTTGCGCGAGCTCACTCCCGCGCAAGTTATCGATACCATTCAGCGCTCCGGCTTGCGCGGACGCGGGGGAGCGGGCTTTCCTACGGGGGATAAATGGGCCGCCTGCCGCGAGGTGCGCGGAGAACCCAAATACGTGATCTGCAATGGCGATGAAGGTGACCCCGGTGCATTTATGGATCGCTCTATTCTGGAGGCTGACCCCCACTCCGTTATCGAAGGCATGATCATTGCCGGCTATGCGATGGGCGCTAAGCAGGGCATTCTATATGTCCGCGCTGAGTACCCTTTGGCAGTAGCACGGGTGCATAAGGCTTTACAACAGGCGCGGCATTGGCAACTGCTGGGGGAGAACATTATGGGATGCGGGTTCAACTTTGACCTTGAAGTTTTTCAAGGAGCGGGCGCATTTGTTTGCGGCGAGGAAACGGCTTTGATAGCTTCTTTGGAGGGAAAGCGTGGTTGGCCGCGACCCAAGCCCCCTTACCCGTCACAAGAGGGTTTGTGGGGAAAGCCGACCTGCATCAATAACGTAAAGACTCTAGCAACCGTCGCGGAAATAATCACTCATGGCGCAGATTGGTTCAGGGATATCGGTACAAGCAACAGTCCCGGCACGGCCGTATTCGCTTTGGCCGGTCAGATTAAAAATAGCGGTCTGATCGAAGTGCCGATGGGGATTACCTTGCGGGAGATTGTCTATGCGATCGGCGGTGGCGTGCCTAATAATAAAGCCTTTAAAGCCATCCAGACGGGAGGTCCGTCGGGCGGGTGCCTGCCGGAGGCCTTGCTGGACCTAGAAGTAGATTTTGGGTCGCTGCGCAAGGCCGGAGCGATGATGGGTTCAGGCGGAATGATAGTGCTGGATGAAACAACTTGCATGGTCGACATTGCTAGGTATTTTTTGGAGTTTACTGTGCACGAGTCATGCGGGCAGTGCAATCCCTGCCGCAACGGCATCTACCAGATGCTACATATATTGAATGCCATTACTGCCGGGAAAGGCCAACCGGCAGATCTTGCACTGCTAGAGGAGATGGGGCAAATGATTGTTGCCGGCTCCATCTGCGGGCTGGGCAAGACAGCGCCCAATCCTGTGCTCACAGCATTGCGTTATTTTAGGCCAGAGTATGAAGCCCATATCCATGAGCAAGCCTGTCCCGCCCTTAAATGCAAAGAGCTAATCGCCTACTGGATTAACCCCGAAAAGTGCGTGGCTTGTGGGCTGTGCCGGAAAGCTTGTCCGGTGGGGGCGATTAGCGGTGAGAGGAAAGTAGCGCACGTGATAAACCAAAGCATATGTACTAAGTGCGGTATTTGCCTAGAAACTTGCCCGGGAAAGTTTAGCGCTATCAGTAAAGTGACCGGCAGGCAACGAACTGAGCTCCTAGCGCGTGAGTTGCGCGGCTTCCCCCATAATTTAGCTACCGACGGGCTGTAGATGGCGCGCTAATCGCGTACGGAGGAAACTTGCTGTGAAGACGACGGAAATGTCCGCGGTAGTGCTGGCCGGCGGCACAAGCGCACGCATGGGCAAGAACAAGCTGCTGCTGCCACTCGGAAAAAGCACCGTGGTCGGAACGCTGCTCGCCACACTGAGCGGGCTGTTTGCCGAGTGCGTAGTAGTGACCGACCATCCTGACGCCTACCGTGACTGGCCGGTACGTCTAGCCGCCGACATTATTGTCGGTACACAAAAAAACTCACTGACCGGCATTCACGCCGGTCTGTCTGCTTCCGCACGGCCGTACAGCTTTGTTGTGGCCGGCGATATGCCGTTTGTCGCTGCGGGGGTGATACGGCACTTGGCGACGCAGTGCGACGGCTACGATATCGTCATGCCGCAGCAAGACAGTCACTACCAGCCGTTGTGCGCCGTATACCACAAAAACTGCCTGCCGCATGTCGCCGCGTTACTGGCACAAGAGCACTACAAAATTAGCGATTTACTCCCCGTCGTCCGCGTGCGCACCGTTGTTGCCTCGGAATTAATGCCTTATGACCCAGAGATGCTCTCTTTTTTCAATGTCAACACCCCGGAAGACTACCTCTTGGCACAGAAGTTGCTGCTGAAGCATTAGGGACGGAGCCTTTTGCTTCAGACGACTAGGAGGTCTGTGGTGATGGTCCTTCATGCTGCGCTTTTTCGGCCACCCCTATAATGTTTTAGACTTCGCTCGCGTTTGCAGGCACAGCCGCCTTCGTGGGCGAAAGCGGTGGCGGCAAGAGCACGATTTTCAAGTTG
>DBBC01000120.1 GCA_002292025.1 Firmicutes bacterium UBA994 | reverse complement strand
GCTAAGATGCCTGAGCAGTTACGAAAATGTCACTATCCAAGCAGCCGAGAGCTGATAAGGGAGGCCAAAGATGACGAAATCATCTATCTATGCAGCTATAGATGCTATGCTGCCGCAGTTCATTGCAATAAGTGATTGGATGTACCACCATCCCGAGATTGGGCACCAAGAACACCAAGCCGCCGCCATGTTAGCCGCTGAGCTGGGCGCGCATGGGTTTGCCGTGGAAATGCCTTATGCGGGGCTGGCCACAGCGTTTAAAGCTGTATACAAAGGAGGCGACGGCCCCACCGTGGCTTTGCTGGCTGAATATGATGCGTTGCCGAACATCGGGCATGGCTGCGGCCATAACATTATCGGTTGTGCAGCGGTGTTAGCCGCTATCGGTCTGAAAGAGGGCTTGCGCGACTGCCGCGGTACGGTCATTGTCTTTGGAGCGCCCGCGGAAGAAGGGGCCGTGGATAATGCTGGCGGCAAGGTATTCCTAATCGAACACGGCGCGTTTGTCGGGGTGGACGCCGCACTAATGGTGCACCCGGCTGCGCGGAATGTGATCGGCGGGTCATCTAACGCCCGCGAGGCGTTAGAAATTGTCTTTAAGGGCAAGCCGGCTCACGCCGCCGGAAGTCCGCACGAGGGGATCAACGCTCTGGATGCCGCCATCCAGACTTTTAATGGCTTCAATGCGCTTCGGCAGCACGTATTAAGCGACGTGCGCATTCACGGCATTATCAGCGAGGGCGGGGTAGCGCCTAACATAGTCCCTGAGCGTGCGGTTATCCGCCTGTATGTGCGCGCTAGGGATGCCGACTATCTGGCGACGGTCGTGGACAAGGTCATGAACTGCGCACGGGCAGGGGCGTTGGCTACGGGTGCAGAGGTGCAGTTTAGACAGACCGCCAAGCGCTACAAGAACATGCTGAATAATCCTGTGCTCAGCGCTGTCTTTAAGTCCAACATGGAGGCGCTGGGGGAAAAGATCGAAGAGACGGAAGTGTCGGGTGCCGGTTCTACGGACATGGCCAACGTTAGCCATGAAGTGCCCGCCATCCACCCCTACATCTGTATTTCCGAAAGCAAGCTGGTGGGGCACAGCCGAGAATTTGCCGATGCCACGATTACACCTACGGCCCATGCCGCCCTGTCCATGGGCGCAAAGGCCTTGGCTGGAACAGTAGCGGATATCTTCAGCAGCGCGGATATACAGCGCGCGATCTCGCGCTAGCAGGAGGAAGCGATATGTACGACTACCTGCTTAAGGGCGGCACCATAGTAGACGGTACAGGGCAGACAGCCAGAGAGGCCGATCTGGCGATTAAGGAGGGCCGCATTGCTGCCATCGCTCCCGATATCAGTTGTCGGCAGGCAGCAGTTGTTGACGTCAGCGGCCTAGTTGTGGCCCCAGGCTTTATCGACATTCACTCGCATTCCGACACTAATTTTCTCTTGGATGATCGTTGCGAAAGCAAACTCTACCAAGGAGTTACCAGTGAGGTAGCCGGTCAGTGCGGGTCTAGTATTTTCCCCTGCTTGGAGAGCCGCTTAGACACGATGGGTCAGGCCAGTAGCGAAGAAATACGAAGCTACTTCTCTACTTCGTTAGCCGGCCTAGTCGACAAAGTGCGTCAAAACAATAAGCAAATGGGCACTAACTTATTGCCCTTAGTCGGGCACGGTACTTTGCGCGCCGGGGTTCTAGGCTACGAAAACCGCGAGACTACCCCGGAAGAACTAAGCGTCATGCAACAACTTCTGGCGCAAGACCTCCGGTACGGAGCTTGGGGACTATCCTTAGGCCTCGGCTACACGCCCGGCGTATCGGCAAACCTAGAGGAATTGGTAGCCTTAGGTACGGTAGTGGCTAAGTACAGCGGACATATCCCCGCTCATATGCGTGACCAAGGCAGCAACACCCCCGCCTCCCTCGAGGAGATGTACGCCATCAACGAGCGTAGCGGAGCCCGCGTACACATTGCTCACTTCAAGGCGGGGGGCAAAGAGAACTGGGGGCGTGCCCCTGAGTTTGCGCGTCACGTAGCCGACGCCAAGGAAAGAGGTATAGCGGTGACTGTAGATGTCTATCCGTACACCGCTGCTTCCTCCGGCATAACCAACTCTTTCCCCAAGTGGTCTATTCAAGGCGGCTTAGAGAAGACCCTAGAGCGGTTACAAGGCAGCGAACGGGAACGCATCGCCGAGTATTTGAGCAATGCCTTTCAAGCCCAACCCGACGGCGAAGCCTTATACGTAGTAAACACCAACGGGAGTTTCCCTGCGGCCGACGGCAAAGACATCTGGCAGCTCAGTCAAGAGTTGGGTATCTCCATGGCCGAGGTCGTCATGCTTGTCGCGGAAAAAAGCAAGGCTCAGGCTACCTGCATATCGCACTCTATGAGCGAGGCCGACGTGGGTTTCTTTCTGCGGCAAGAGGATTACGCTATCGGTAGCGATGGGCGAGCCTTGCCCTTAGATGCCGATAAAAACGAAGGCAAGCCCCACCCGAGAAATTTCGGTACTTTTCCCCGCTTTTTGCGCTTGGTGCGCGAACAAAGTTTCTGCAGCCTAGAGACTGCCATTCGCCGCATTACCAGCCTACCTGCTGACATCGCGGGCCTAACCGACCGCGGTGTGCTGAAGGTAGGCTTAGTAGCCGACATCACTGTTTTCTGCCCGCATACGATTACCGACCGCGCCACGTACGCCAACCCCTTTCAGAAACCATGTGGCATTGAGCACATCTTTATCGCCGGCCGTCCCGCCTTGCAATACGGAGCACAAACAGCCCTGCGCCTTGGTGACTTTATTCTCCGCCGGACATAGACGCCAAAGAAAATTTTTTCGACAAATCTCAAAATGGAGCAGGAGTTCGGCTGCGCAGAGGGAATTACCTTATTAGATAAATAGGCTTGCCCAAGTGCAGGCTCAATTTACGAGTTTCTGCGCGCAAGCGCGGAAAAGAGAAAACCCAAAGGGAGGTGAAAAAAATGAATCTAGCTCCAGGTAATATCTTCGGTTTCTATGCTTTGCTGGTGGCTTCCGCAGTAGTCTTGGTAGTGATATGGGTTGCTAAGAAAGGCTCTTTTGTGCCTACGTTGCGCCGTATCACCGGGCTCGACGCTATGGAGGAAGCTGTCGGCCGCGCCACGGAAATGGGTCGCCCTGTTCATTTCTCCCCAGGCATCGCCGATATCGCCGGTGAGTTCGCCCCTCAGACTTTTGCCGCAATGGAAGTGCTTTCGTTCCTGACAGGCCTATCGGCAAAGTACGACTCTGAGCTAATCGTGAGTATCCGCATGCCTACTGTCTTTCCTGTGGCCGAGGACGTCGTGAAGCAAGGGTACTTGGCGGCCGGTAAAGCCGACAAGTTCAAAGAAAGCTGCGTTCGCTTTTTGTCTAGCGAGCAGTTTGCTTATATCGCCGGCGTCCTCGGGATTATGCACCGCGAAAAGGTAGCGGCGAACATCATGGTAGGTGGTTTCTGGGCAGAGTCACTGCTGATGGCGGAAGGTGGCGCGCACGTGGGTGCCATTCAGATTGCCGGCACTGCTAACATGTTGCAGATCCCCTTCTTTGTCGCCGCCTGCGACTACACCCTGATCGGCGAGGAGATCTACGCCGGTGGTGCCTACTTGTCCCAAGACAGGATCAAGCTTGGCAGTATTGCCTCGCAAGACTATCTCAAACTGGCACTGATGGCCATGCTCTTTGTTGGCGCAGTGCTTATGACGCTGGATAACCCGTGGTTGCGCAATGTGATAGTCAGATAGTGATTTGAATATCCCGTAGAGGAGGTGTAACAGTTGCGTAAAGAAATCCCTATCCTTATCACCTTGGTGATTGGTTTAATTTTTTTGCTGAGCCCAATCACTACGGGCAACATTCCCGGTACCGAGTGGTCGTTGCGCAAACTAGTAGCCGACGCATTGAGCCCGTGGACCATCGTTATAGCGGCGTTTGCCCTAGGCTTAGCTTCAGCTAACTTGGTGCGCATTCACGGCAATATTATTTCCCGTAAGCGCACAGGCTGGGTCTACAGTACCATACTTGTTGTCACCCTGCTCTTCTTTGGCATCACCCGCACCTTGGTCGAATTAGACCCGGCCAACACAGAAATGGCCAAGTTTTACGGAAACTTCTTTAACTTTCTCTATAACCCGCTGTCCGGCGCTATGTTTGCCTTGCTGGCCTTCTATATTGCCTCCGCCGCTTACCGTGCTTTTAGGCTGCGTAGCTTAGAAGCCACTATTCTCTTAGTCGCGGCAGTGATTGTCATGCTGGGTGCGGCGCCGGTCGGCGCTCTCATTTGGGACTACTTCCCATCGCTGCAAACTTGGCTGCTGCGCGTGCCCAACCTCGCCGGTCAAAGAGCCATTATCATTGGTGCGGCGCTAGGCGGTTTTACCACCAGCTTGCGCATACTACTTGGGCTGGAGCGCGGTCACTTCGGTGGAGAACAGTAACTCACTCTTTATAGAAAGGAGGTGCCCTTCGCGTGAACTTCCTCAGTAAACTGCAACGTATTGACTCGCGCATCGTCTATTTATTGATGTTTTTGGCGCTGTCTATCCCGCTAATTATGCCCCTAGGCATTCCCCTTAGCATCAGTCCCATGACCAGATCCATTTATGACATTATCGAAGACCTAGACCCAGCCACAGATGTGGTGCTGCTTTCATTTGGCTATAGCCCGGCGGCGGCAGCGGATATTCACCCTCAAGCGGTTGTTGTAATCGACCACCTCACCAAACGCGGCATCAAGTGGGTCGGTGTATCATTCTGGGCGGACGGTCCGATGATGGCCGAAATGATCACCAAAGATCTCGAAGCGCGCGGTGGTAGGTATGGCGTGGATTTCGCTAATTTAGGTTTTAAAGCTGGCGGCGAAGCAGCCATTGCCGCTTTCGCCCGCGACGCGCGCGTTATTACCACTGACTTTACCGGCCGCTCTATCGACGACCTCCCCGTTATGCAGGGCATCAATGACGTTTTGGA
>DBBC01000071.1 GCA_002292025.1 Firmicutes bacterium UBA994 | reverse complement strand
CCGCGTGCCGCGCGGTAACGTCCCGCTGTTAAGAAACTGCCCTTAACCAGCGCTATCCGTGTACATATATCGATTTGCACATTAACATGACACACGCAAAAGGCTGCCCTAAGTACACAGGGCAGCCTTTCTTGTTATGGCGTTGTTCCCTCCGGGGGTATGCCGGTGATAAGCCCGCTGTACACGCGCTGAATATACACATTGTCAGCTACACGCCGGAAGTACTGCACCATATCAATGTTGTGGTCGGGTGTAAAGAACAGCAGGAAGCCTTCCGTCACGTCTTGACCTATTTGCTTGGCCAGTCGCAATATCTGGTGCGCACCGGGCTCCGGCTCTTGATGAGAGGGGACAAAGTCGGGGTTGCGTAAAGCCTGCCTGAGTTGAGTGAAAATGTCGGCGGCCGTTACAAACGTGGCGGGGACATTATCGGGCGTGTGCTCTGTGGCTTCGTTAGTGTGCGGGTTGGTAAGCGTTATCTTGGACCCTTCTTCTCTTACGCGGAACTGGGTGACTTGCTCCTCAGCATCGCGGTAGTTATACAGAAACTCTAGATAAGGCCTATCGGCAAGCTGCCGCACAGCACGGTTAATCATAAAGCGATGCACACGTGGGCTTCCGCCGGCATAGGACTGCGCGTTGATGATAGGGGAAAAATATGACCATACGGCAATGCCGATAAACAGCATCAGCACCAGTCCCGCAATAATCATGTCCCACGGTAATGAAGGTTTGTCTTTGCGCAGGCGACGCCTACGCTCCTGTCTGCCCATACACCCAGCTCCTCATCAAATACTAGCCAATCGAACTCGGGGAAATCCGATTATGCCATGCTCTATAATTCCACCTCTCACGGTGTTTTCCTGCCAAACAAGAAGAAAAACTCCTTTACCTAAGCTCGCCCTCAAGGCCGACGTTAATGCTCATCACCGGTACTTTGACCCCGGCGCGCTGCATGGCCTCGTTGACGATGCGGCCCAGCCCAAAGCAACAGGGGACTTCCATGTGGGCGATGGTGATACTGCGCAAGTCGTTACGGAGAATCATTTGCGTGAGTTTATCTACATACAACTCGGCATTGTCGAGCTTCGGGCAGGCGATAAGCAGAGCACGTCCGTTAAGCATCTTTCTATGGAAGTCCGGGTAGGCAAAGGGCACGCAGTCGGCGGCCAGCAAGAGGTCGGCCTCGCGCAAAAACGGCGCGCTGGGCGGCACCAGCATCAACTGAATGGGCCACTGCGTTAACTCAGAGCGACCCACACTCGCAGGTGCGTTGGCAGGCGCTTCTTCTTGGCGCTTGCCGAACGTTTTTAGGTTGGTGCCGGGACACCCACATGGCAAGTCGGGCTGTTGATGTGCCGCAGAAACAGTCGGTCGCCCGATGCTCTTTAACCATTGGTTAGTAGCAGCTTCATCATACTCCACAGACTCGCGCTCCTCAATCGTGAGCGCTCCGGTCGGACATTCGCCTAAGCACACGCCTAAGCCATCGCAGTATTGCTCTTTAACTAGCTTTGCTTTACCGTCCACGATTTGCAGTGCGCCCTCCGCACACCCGGGCACACACAGCCCACAGCCGTTACACAGATCTTCGTTGATCTTGATGATGCTACGTACCGCCATCTCCAAATCCCCTTTCTGAGTCTCTGCGTCTATTTTACTGTGCCTATGAGCGGAGTAATGTGACGAGAATCACACTGAAAAGGATTTTTCTGCGCGATGTCAAGGTCGATTTTGCTAGCGAATCTTTCTCGGACTTGGCGTCGCCTAGCGCCATGATGCCCAGTGTCAATTAGAGCTAGAAACTACCTCTATCCAAATAGGGTCAGCATAGATACGCATTGGGTAGACATGCTCCCTACTCAAGCTAAACTCCGCCCAAGCTACTACCTTGAATCTACCCGGCTTGTCTAAGGTGAAGGTAAAACCCTCTGGTGAATGCGTTTCAGCATAATAAGGCACCCGGGGCTTAAGAGCATGAGGAGCGAGTACGGTCAGTGCCGGCCATATGGGGAGCCCCATTACCTGTCTATTCTCCGCATCATAGACCTTAGCAAAGAGAATGGGCCATCCGCCAAACACGGTAATGGGGCGCTCACCCATGTTGATTAGATATGGCTTGACCGAGATATTCTCACCGACCTGATACCGGGTCTTGGCTAATTCAGCGCCCATCCTAAATCGGGGATACTCCACCGACGCAAAATAGGCCAAGTATATAAACCCTATGGTCAGCACAACAATCCCGACTACAGCTATTATTTTTGGTAATTTTATCATCGCGACCCCCACCTCAAGCCAAGGGCACGCAGAACTCTCTTCACTAGGTTGTGCCTGCCAATTTTAGCCGAATCTTCTGTAAGTTCTCCTTCTATAAATTCTATCGGCACTTCGGTACCGACAACCTCTCTGATGGCCTCAATATACTGAGGTTTAATCTCTCTAAGACCAACCGCTAACCCGTTATCCTTGATATTCACTCCTATCAGAGTCAGAGGGATACCTTCGGCTAATCTGCTCTTTGTTCTGGCCATAAGTTCTTTTCTCATCTTGTCTCTGATGGCTTCATCATCGATACCATGTAGTTTTTCCATATCCGCTGAGGTAACACCCAAGAATACCGCTGGAATTTTTCTTTGCGGGCTTCTAAGCTCTGCCTCGGTAAACCTAGCCTTAAAAAAGGCCAGATTTACGCCCTGAACTTCACTGACTATAGCTCTTATAGGCTCGGTATGCTCGTCCTTTATCTCGGTAAGCCCCACAAAGAAGGTAGCAGTCGGAGCGTCCACATAGACGCCGGCTAGAGGTACGCCTAAAGCTGCTAGGTCAGCCAAGGCAAATCTTTTTGAGACTTCTAGGAGTTTCATGTTATTTTCCCAAACTTGTGGCGGGTGGCATGGAGAACCGGTGACTTCGCCGCCTCCCCGGGGCGAAGGAGTAGGAACTGCACCCCATACCAGAGCCGAACCTAAGGCCATAGCCGCAACAACAATACGGTCAGGGAGACCACTAAACCTTTTTTCACTTTGCCCTCCTTCTGCCAAGCCCACTGGCACCAAGGCTTTACGCCCTCGGCTTACCTGTTTAGACGTGTACGGATGCATTATGTTCCGGACGCAGCAGTTAACGTCAGAATAACCAAGCCTTCATCTGCGGGTGACCCTGCACATGTCTCTATATCCGAGGTATACGGTTATCGTGGAAGAAAAAGCACCCTAAATTGGCCACTGCGTGCTGTAATTCAGGGGCCGCGAGACAAAACCGTATTCGTAGCTCTGTTTTGTGTTGCATTGATCCCAGACAAATGTTTTCAGGGTAGACCCGCATGCCGCCTGCGGCACCACCAGAAAGCTGAAAACGGCTGAGTTGTTTTCAGAGTAGCAGATGACCTCGCCCTGTTGGGCATAAGTCATCTATCATTTACACAGGGCAGCGTTTAATATGGCTCTACTCCTAGTGCGCTCAGTACGTTATTGACTTTCGAAAACAAGGAGGATGCGCCATTAGTTGCCACCATGACTGCTGTCACGCAACGGACTGCTGACATTCCAACCACCCTGATCCACGTAAGGGCACTTCCGCTATCTCCACGCCGCAGTCCAATGTTTGTAATCATCATATCGGTCATGAAAATCGGGCCAAGGGCAATATCATCTACCCAGCCATCCCAGTTGTTCGCTGTAATGGATCCGGTTCTCTTGCCTGACACAGCCCCTTATACCTCGACGTAGCGACCTACCGTCGTGTCTTGCAGGACGTAAGCATAGCTGGCATGATTCATAAACCTCTTAGTAGGTGTTCGTCCTGAAGCCGCGCTTATGAAGGAGGCGTCAACACTTCCTGAACGTACTTTTCTTTGCAACCGTCCTACATATTGCCAAGGTCCGCCTTTATTCACAGAATCCGCCATTTTGGAGCCTTCTGCGGCGACAAAATGGCCCGTGCTTATAAACCCATTCTGGTAAAACCCGGCGCCTAATCTTCTTCTCACACGGAACCCGATTGAGGCCCTTTCCGTAGAATTAACAACTCCAACGAAATGCCCGTTGACGATATCGCTTGCGGTTGTGAATTCCCCCTCCTGCTTCTTGAACTCTAGCGCCTCAGAGCCAACCATCCTTTTGATTCTTCCAAGAACTGCCTCATCCATATCATCCACCCACACAACCACACGGTTCGCTTCCATATCAACCGAAGTCGCTGCAATCTTTAAGTCGTGTCTACCATGACTTGCCTTAACCATGTTGCTGATAGCATCTTGGACTTCATTCAGATATTGTAGGGAGAATTTGACCCTTTTTACTAGGGCCGTCTTTAGGCCAAATTCCTTATATGGATCCACATCTTCTGTGAACGCCAAAACGAGATTCCCTTCCGAGTCGCTATAGTACCCCCCAAACCTCTCCGCGAGGGCCGGGGTGGATTCTATTTTCTTCAATACCACGCCGATATCTCTCATGAGTCTTTCCTGCCCTCTAACAATGTTGGCTTGCTCTTGAGTGAGGTTTAACTCACTCCTTAATACATCCGGCATTGCGCTTGAAAGCTGTACTCCGCTCACGAGGCTGGCTATCAGATAGATGCTAACTGCTAGTGCTAATACAGCCCTGCCACCGAAAAATCTTTTCACCAAACAAACCTCCTCTTTTGCTCTGGTGTTACTATAATGATGGGCATTTACTTGGCTACGGTATGTACTAGAATTTGTGTCCAAGCAATGCATCCTGAGTCGTGGGTGAAACTTGCATAGCGGTTTCCAACAGGCGATAAACATAGAAGCCCTCGGCTGGCAGCTTTTCTGCGGTTGAAACGAAACACGTATTCGTCAAGATAGGCTTGTAAGTGCATTCCCTGAACTGACGCCCATGCCGCCTGCGGCACCATCGGAAGGATGAAAATAGGTAGGCGCTATTTTCAGGGCAGACTGACCTCAGTAATCTGGTGCACCACGGAATGTTGCTCCCGAAAGGGTAAGCACGCAGGGTAGAATATCATCCTACGATTGCTGCACTAGCTGCAATTTTATGCCGCAGAGAGG
>DBBC01000016.1:2062-2782 GCA_002292025.1 Firmicutes bacterium UBA994 | reverse complement strand
GCGTAGTAAACTCACGCTAGACATCAGCAAGCCGGAGCGCGAGCATTGGCAAACAATCGTGCCGGAAAGCGGCGAAACGATAGATCAAGCGCGTATCATCAACGGGCAGTTGGTCGTCGTTTACCTACGGCATGCCCATCACGCCATACGGCTGTTTGCGCTGGATGGGTCGCCCGACGGCGTGGTGGAGCTCCCCGCGCTGGGATCAGTTGCGGCTGTGTCCGGCAAAAAGCACCATACTTCTATGTTTATCAGCTTTACCTCTTTCTTGTTCCCGTCTACAGTGTTCCGCTATGATTTTGGAACGCGCAGTCTCACCCCTGTTTGGGACAACGCCGCCGACCTTGACCTCACTGCCTATGAAACAAAACAAGTGTTCTACCCTTCGAAAGACGCAACAGCGGTGCCTATGTTTATAGTCCATCGGCGAGATTTAGCCATGGATGGCGGTGCGCCTACCCTGCTCTACGGGTATGGGGGCTTTAATATCAGCATGACGCCTAGCTTCTCCGAAGGGATAGTGGCGTGGCTGGAGCAGGGCGGCATCTTTGCTGAAGCGTGCCTGCGCGGCGGGGGCGAATACGGCGAAGACTGGCATCGCGCCGGCATGCTGGAAAACAAGCAAAACGTGTTTGACGACTTTCATGCAGCAGCTGAGTTTCTGATTCGCGAGAAATACACCGCCAGCCGTCACCTCGCCATTATGGGCGGCAGCAACGG
>DBBC01000016.1:0-1648 GCA_002292025.1 Firmicutes bacterium UBA994 | reverse complement strand
TGCCGCGTACCGGTCATCGATATGCTGCGCTACCATAAATTCACGGTTGGACGCTACTGGATAGGCGAATACGGCAATGCCGAGGCTGACCCCGACCATTTTAAGTTTATGTACGCCTATTCCCCCCTGCACAATGTGCGCGCAGGGGTAGACTACCCGCCGACGCTGATCATGACTGCCGACACCGATGACCGCGTTGTGCCGGCACACGCCTTTAAGTTTATGGCCACGCTGGAAGAGCATTACCGGGGAGAGAACCCCATCATCATGCGCATAGAAATGAAGGCCGGCCACGGCGCAGGCAAGCCCACCGGCAAGATCATTGATGAGAGCGCGGATATGTATGCGTTTCTTAGAAAAGTTATAGGCTAGGGGACTTCTCTGCTATGACCAGCATCTCAAAGTCGCGAGTCTGCAATATGTCGTCTCGGCTAAACGCGCCGAGTTTCGCGCCAAAAATCCCTATGTGGCAGAAGCCTAGCGACTTCAGCAGCCAAGTTATTTCTGACGGCACGTAGTAGCGCTCATTGCAGGCGAGCACGTGCTCTTCACCGTCGTCGTCCACGAAGCGAGTCACGTTGTGGTCGCGAAACGTCATTATGTCAAAGGTATGCTTGGCATACTGCGCGTCTGTGCCCGTTGTTGCCTCGGAAAAAAAGGACTGCAAAGAATGAAATAGCGGGAACAGGCCGTTGAGCGTGGTAAAAATAAACTTGCCGCCGGGGACTAGCGCCTTGGCGGCGTTCTTTAATATGTCGTAATTCATTTCATCGGTTTCCATCAGGGGGAATGCGCCCTCACATAGCATAATGGCCAAATCAAACTCCGTGTCAAAGGTGAGGGCGCGGGCATCCGCCAGCCGGAATTCTATATGTAGGCCAAGCTGCTTCGCCTTGGCGTCAGCCTGTCGCAGTTGCGCTGGGGATAGGTCTATACCTGTGACTTTGTACCCACGCTTGGTTAGCTCAATGGCGTGTCGGCCTGTGCCGCACCCGATGTCCAGAATCCGTTTGGTTTTGTCAAAGCCAATCTCCCGCTCGATAAAATCACACTCGCCCAAAGTGCCCTGGGCAAAGCTTTCCTTGTCGTATTGTTTGCCGTAGTTATCAAACAGTGCTTCGTACCATTGCTTCATAGAGCGCAAATCATCTCCTAAATTCACTCGACCGACGTGTAATTACCTAATCTACCTGCGCAGACAGCCGTAATCCGGCCTGCAATCCACAACGAAAAGTTCTTCCCATATCCTGCCTCGTCAATAATATTCTTTAAATAGCTGTCTAATTCGTCCGGTGTAGTGCCAAAGCGACCTGCCAGACGGTCTTCCTCTACAGCCAACAGTTCTTCGCGCAGCTTCAGCATCTTTTCACGGCGGGTAAACGTCCCAATGTCCATTACTACAAGATCGCCCTCGCCGTTTTTTGTAAGATACACAGGTTCTCCGGTAGACCTGCATAAATCCGCGATTTCGTTGTACTTCTGCCGGATGCTGGCGGATGGTTTAATCTGCATGGTATCCACTCCTTGTAGTAATATTTTAACCACATTATACCCTTTCATGCTATGCACGCAATGTAGTATCTCATTGCGACAAAAGTACCCGTCCCCTTTGTCGTGCGTCCCCGAGGCCGACAGAAGCACCCGTCCC
>DBBC01000077.1 GCA_002292025.1 Firmicutes bacterium UBA994 | reverse complement strand
CGCCCGGAGGAAACCCTTACGTGAGGAGGGACTGCGATGAGTGAGCGGAACTTTATTCGTGTCCTTGTTGCTAAGCCTGGACTGGACGGGCACGACAGGGGGGCAAAAATTGTGGCCCGTGCCTTGCGCGACGCCGGCATGGAAGTTATCTATACAGGGCTCCGCCAAACACCTGAGCAGATTGTGGAAGCGGCCTTGCAAGAGGATGTAGATGTCGTTGCACTGAGTTGCCTTTCCGGCGCACACAACTACTTGTTTCCAAGGGTCGTCGACCTGCTAAGTCAGCAGGGTGGGGCGGACATTTTGGTTGTGGGCGGCGGAGTCATTCCGGAGGAAGATATCCCTACTCTGAAGCAGAGCGGGGTAAAGGAAATCTTTACTCCCGGAACCACCACGGAGGCCATTGTGGAGTTTATCCGTGCACACGCACTTCAACGATGAGCATATAAGCGCTTTCCTGCGCGGGGATATGCGTGCCCTAGCCCGCGCAATTTCCATGGTTGAAGCGGGCGACGTGCAGGCTGAGCATCTCTTGGCAGCGCTCACGCGCGAAGGTCAGCGGGCACGCCTGATAGGTATCACCGGGCCTCCCGGGGCAGGCAAGAGCACGCTGACTGCTAAGTTGGCGGAAGTGCTTCTGGACAGGGGGGAGCGTGTGGCCTTGCTCCTCATCGACCCTTCCAGCCCTTTTACCGGCGGTGCCATCCTCGGCGACCGGATTCGTATGCACGCCATCTCCGGGCGCCCCAGGCTCTATATTCGAAGTCTAGGGTCGCGCGGCAGCCTAGGAGGACTATCCAGAGCCGTACCCCCCGTGGTGCAGCTCCTAGAACGCTTTGGTTTCGACACGATTATCATCGAGACGGTCGGAACAGGGCAGGCGGAGACGGATGTAGTAGAAACCGTCGACTCTGTGGTCGTGGTAACAGTACCGGGGCTCGGTGATGACATCCAGGCCATGAAGGCTGGTATTTTTGAGATTGCCGACGTATTCGTCGTCAACAAAGCTGACCGCGAAGGCGCAGAGCATGCCATGCGCCAGATAGAAGAGGCGCTAAAGTTTGGACCTAGGGAAGTGCCGGTATTCGCGACGATTGCCACTGCCGGAGTCGGCGTAGCCGCTGTGCTAAACGCACTCGACGAGCACTACCAAACCATGCTCGCTGACGGAGAGCTCACACGGAGAAGGGAAAGGCGACTGCGTAAGGCACTCCATGCCTACGCCGCAAGCATTGTGTCGGGTCACCTAGCAACATGGGTAGAAGCTCGGTTACCTCGGCACTGGCCCGACATAGAAAGCGGTCGCAGCGATATTTATACCTGTGGCAGGCGGCTAGCCGAGGAATTCCAAGCAAAGGATGTGAAAAACCATGTTAGAGAAGATTGATCATCTGGGCGTGGCGGTAAAAAACCTCGATGCGGTGCTGGCGTTTTACACAGAGAAGTTGATGCTCGCTTGCGACGGGGAAGAAATCGTTCCCGAGCAAAAAGTGAGGGTAGCGTTTCTTCCCATAGGAACGACCACGATTGAGCTCCTAGAATCGACTGCTCCCGACGGTCCGGTGGCTAAGTTTATCGACCAAAAAGGTGAAGGCATTCACCACGTTGCGATTCGTGTCGCCAACATCGAGGAAGCACTAGCGTCACTAAAGGCCAAAGGTGTGCGGCTGATCGATGAGAAACCGCGCATTGGGGCGCATGGCGCCAAAATAGCGTTTATTCACCCCAAGGAAAGCAACGGTGTGCTCATCGAGCTCTGTGAAAAGTGCAAATAGCGAGGAGGCTAAGACCATATGTGGGACAAGATTCAGGAACTTGAAGCGAAGCGGAGTGCTCTAGCGCTGGGCGGCGGCGAAAAGCGTATCCAGAAGCACAAAGCCCAGGGCAAACTCACCGCTCGGGAACGGATTAACCATCTGCTAGACGCCGAATCCTTTATTGAGACGGATGTCTTTGTCAAGCACCGTTGCCATGACCTCGGCATGGCCGAAACCGAGGCCCCGGGCGAAGGCGTGGTCACGGGTTACGGCACAATCGACGGCAGACTAGTATACGTGGCCTCGCAGGACTTTACCGTGCTGGGGGGTTCTCTAGGCGAGGCCCATGCCGCCAAGATATGCAAAGTCATGGACCTAGCCGTGCGCAACGGCGCCCCCATGATCTGCATTAACGACTCCGGCGGAGCGCGTATCCAAGAAGGCGTAGACGCGCTTAACGGCTACGGCAACATTTTCTATCGCAATACGCTCGCTTCAGGTGTTATCCCTCAGATTTCGGTCATCATGGGGCCGTGCGCCGGTGGGGCGGTCTATTCCCCCGCCCTGACAGATTTTGTCTTTATGACGGCGTCTACCAGCCAGATGTTTATCACCGGCCCGCAAGTCATTAAAGCCGTGACGGGTGAAGACGTCACCATGGAGAATCTAGGCGGCGCCTCCGTCCACAACACCATTAGCGGCGTAGCACATTTTCTCGCGCAGACCGATGAAGAGTGTTTAGCCCAAGTTAGACGCCTAGTGAGTTTTATCCCCGGCAATAATTTAGACCCTGCGCCATCGATACTAACCGAGGAACAACAAGTGATGCCAAGCGAAGCCTTGCTTAACATTATCCCCGTAGAGCCAAACCGCGGCTACGACACGCGCGAGGTGATTGCCAACGTCGTGGACGACGGCGACTTTATGGAAGTACAGCCTTTTTACGCCGAGAACATGGTGGTGGGCTTTGCCCGCCTCAACGGATCGCCGGTAGGCATTGTCGCTAACCAACCCAAAGTAACCGCAGGCAGTTTGGACATCAATGCTTCAGACAAAGCCGCACGTTTTGTCCGCTTCTGCGACTGTTTTAGTATCCCTTTAGTTACCTTTGTCGATACCCCCGGATACCTGCCGGGTGTAGGGCAAGAGTATGGCGGCGTGATTCGCCACGGCGCAAAACTATTGTACGCCTATTCGGAAGCCACCGTACCCAAAGTCACCGTCATCGTACGCAAAGCCTACGGCGGGGCTTATCTGGCCATGTGCAGCCGCTCACTCGGAGCGGACGTAGTCCTTGCCTATCCCACGGCGGAGATTGCGGTGATGGGGCCGGACGGCGCGGCTAATATCCTGTTTAAGGACGACATTGCTGCGGCGGAAAACCCGCATAAGTTTCGCCAACAAAAAATTCGCGAGTACCGCGAGAAGTTCGCCAATCCCTACGTGGCAGCCGGGCGTGGCATGGTCGATGACGTCATTGACCCACGCCACACGCGTCGAGCGCTAATTAACGCCTTATCCATGAGCGCCACTAAGCGCGAGAGCCGCCCTGCGAAAAAACACGGCAATATCCCCCTTTAGGAGGCGATCTTTTGACTAGCGAGCTTTATTTAGGTTTCAAGACCACTTTTATTGGCATGACGATAGTGTTTATCGCGCTCTATGCGCTAATGTTAGTGCTTGAGTCCATGCGCGTGCTGTTCTACAGAGGCGAGCAGGCAATCATTCCCCCAGCGGTGCCCACTCCGGCAGAGGTCGGCACTGAGCCAACCGTGCCGCGCTCCGTCTTAGCTGCCATTAGCGCAGCTGTTTACGCACTCTTAGACGGGCGCGGGGCCAACATTATCGCCATTCGCCGCGAGCAGCCTTCTCTTTGGCAACAAGCCGCGCGCGCTGAATCTACAACACGCCAAAGTGATTAAGGAAGGAGACGAAGAGATATGCCGAAAAAGTTTCGTATCGTTGTCAACGGAGAGGCCTATGAAGTCGAGGTAGAAGAGGTAGGAGTAAAATCTGCCGGCATAGCTGCTCCCGTAGCGGCAGTAGCCCCTGTTGCTCCCGTGGCCCCGGTAGCCCCCGTGGCGAAAGTTGCACCACCGGTAGTCGCTCCTAAGCCCCAAGCAGCACCTGCCAAAGCAGGCGCTGTAGTGTGCCCCATGCCGGGGACGATCTTAGATGTCAAGGTTCGAGTAGGGGACACGGTAAAAACCGCACAACCCGTGGTAATCCTAGAGGCCATGAAGATGGAAAACGAGATTGTCGCGGTAGCTGACGGTACAGTGCGGGAGATTCGGGTAACCAAAGGCGCAGCAGTTAACGCAGGTGACGTGCTGGTAGTCATAGGTTAGGGGGAGGGCTTACAGTGCTAGGCGAAATACTCAACGTACTGGTTGAACTCTGGCAGACAACCGGTTTTGCGAATATAACCTCCGGAAACCTAATTATGATTGCCGTTGCCTGCTTTTTTCTTTATCTCGCTATCGCTAAGGGATATGAGCCGCTCTTGCTGCTGCCTATTGCCTTTGGCATGTTGCTTGTCAACATACCTCTCGGTGGCATAATGAACCCGCCGACCGATAGGTTTGCCGGCGGCTTAATGTACTATCTATACCAAGGAGTCAAACTCGGCATCTACCCGCCCCTCATTTTCCTTGGCGTGGGGGCCATGACCGATTTTGGCCCGCTCATCGCTAACCCCAAGACATTTCTGCTGGGCGCGGCCGCCCAATTTGGCATCTTTGGCACGCTTATTGGCGCTCTCATGCTGAACTTTACACTGCAAGAAGCAGCGTCCATAAGCATCATTGGTGGCGCTGACGGCCCTACAGCCATCTTTCTTGCCGCTCGCCTTGCGCCGCGTCTGCTTGGTCCCATCGCCGTTGCGGCCTATTCTTACATGGCGCTGGTACCGGTCATCCAACCCCCCATTATGCGCTTGCTGACTACCGCCAAAGAACGCCAGACCGTGATGAAGCAATTGCGCCAAGTCTCACAAAAAGAAAAGATACTGTTCCCTATTATTGTAACGATTCTAGTGAGCATGTTGCTTCCCCCGGCGACTCCCCTCGTCGGTATGCTGATGCTCGGCAACCTATTGCGTGAATCCGGCGTAGTGGTTAGGCTTTCCGATACCGCTCAGAACACGCTAATGAATATAGTGGTCATTTTCTTAGGAACGACCGTAGGAGCTACTTCCAGCGCCGAATATTTCTTACGTCCTGAAACACTGATGATTATCGCTTTGGGGCTGGCAGCGTTTGCTATTGGCACAGCCAGCGGAGTTTTGCTAGGCAAGCTCATGTATGTCCTCACCGGGGGCGAGATTAACCCACTGATTGGCTCAGCCGGTGTTTCCGCTGTCCCGATGGCGGCGCGCGTTTCGCATAGCGAGGGACGCCGTGCCAATCCTAATAATTATCTGCTGATGCACGCCATGGGGCCTAACGTGGCGGGGGTAATTGGCTCGGCGGTGGCCGCAGGCGTGCTGCTATCCATGTTTGGGTAGAAGGCGGCATGCATTAAACTTCCATTTTAAAGCCTTCGCCCAGTACTTCATGCGCGTCAGTTACGACAACGAATGCGTTTCTGTCAATTTCTAAGACTACACTCTTAGCGCGGGTGAGCTCTGTTCTCCCCACCACGCAAAAGAGTGTAGTTTTTTCTTGCTTGCTGAAACCACCTTTGCTCGGCAGTAAAGTCACGCCCCGTTCCACCTTGTTCATTAATGCGGCAGCAATTGCTTCCCCTTGATCCGAGACCACAAAGACAGCTTTAGCCGAGTACAACCCCTCCTGCACGACATCTATAGTTTTGGTGCAGACAAAGATGGCAATTAACGCATACATCGCGTATTCAGCGGAGAACAGTACCCCGGCCACCACGACCACCACAGCGTCAACCGCCAGTAAAGCGTCCCCTAGGCTGATGCCACTGTAGTGAGCAGCCAATTTAGCCGCAATGTCCGTGCCGCCTGTCGTTCCACGAAAGCGAAATACTATTCCCATGCCGATACCAGTGATCACGCCTCCGTATAAAGCCGCGAGCAGCGGGTCGTTAGTCAGAGGGGCGACTCTACTTGTAAGCCCCACAGCCGCTATTGTGACAAAAGTTCCTAGGACAGTGTACGCCCCAAACCGCATACCGAAAACGCGTGCGCCGACAATCAGCAGCGGAACATTAATCACAAGCAGCGTCACGCTGGGTGCAATGCCTACGAGGTGCACTAAAATAGTGGCAATGCCGCTGGCTCCACCGGCGGCGATACGGTTCGGTATCAGCAGCGCATTTAAGCCTAGCGCCACTACTACCGCGCCCACAGTAATCCCAATATAGTCTTTGATCGTGCGCACCATGATCCGCCCTCCCCGTGAATTTTATTGCCAACGTGTAACTACACAGACACTCATGTTTTGCTTTTTGTTTTTTGCCTTTTGTAAACGCGAACAGGTCTGAGTAGACCCCCATGCCGCCTGCGGCACCATCGGAAGGATGAAAATAGGTAGGCGCTATTTTCAGGGTAGTTACATCGATATTTTGCCGCTAGTGTTATTCTAGCATGCTTTCACACCGGCTTGCCGCACTTTGTGATAAGATGGAGTCAGTAGCAAGCGAGGCGGGTGTCGAATCATGAACATAATGCTCTTTTCCGCGTCCATCGGGCATGGTCATAATCAAGTCGCGCACGCCTTGGCCATGGAGGCCAAGCGTCAAGGACACACAGTACAAGTTATCGACGGATTAGAGTTTGTCAGCCCCTTTCTCTCCAAGGTGCTACTAGAGAGCTATCTAAAATTGCTGAGGTACACTCCTAGCGTTTACGGCAAGCTCTACCAGTGGACAGAAGAACCCATGCTATTTGACTTCACGGCCCTCATTAACAAACTGCTGTGCCGGAAGTTCAAACGACTGCTGGCGCAACATCGACCAGATGCCATACTATGTACGCACAGTTTCCCGGCCGGGTTATTGGCGGCGTTAAAGTTGAGATTGGGTGAGCCTGTACGCCTAGTGGCGTCAGTCACAGACTTTACTATGCATTACACGTGGGTTAACCAAGGGATTGACACCTATGCACTTGCTTCCCCCAAACTTATCCCTCTGGTCAGGCATCTGGGTGTGCGGGACGCGGCACTGGCTCCGCTTGGCATCCCGATTCGCCCGCGCTTTGCCCACCCCCCAAGTAAACTTGAGGCACGTGCGGCGTTAGGGCTGGGCAACAAGCCTACTGTTCTGTTAATGGGCGGTGGTCTTGGGATGGGAACTCCAGCGGAGCTGATTCATTCGCTAGATAGCACAATGTCCGACTGTCAAATGATTGTACTCGCCGGCACCAACGAAACCTTGCTGCGTGAGCTCCGAGAAGTGCGCTTTGTTAATCCGGTAACGGTATTAGGATTCATAGAGAACGTGGAAACCTATATGGCGGCGACAGACGTGTTGGTGACCAAACCGGGCGGTGTAACTTGCGCTGAAGCTTTGGCCATGGCTGTACCCCTCGTTTTTGTCTCACCGATTCCCGGGCAAGAGTGGCGAAACGCCACTTTTCTGGTAGAACAGCTGGCCGCTATCCACTTCGAAGAGTCGGCATTAGCTCCCAAACTAGCTGACCTTATCCACGACGAAGTTCGCTTGTCTTGTATGTCCCGCATGGCGCGCGAACTAGCGCGCCCGCATGCCGCGCGCGATATCATCGAGCTGTTGCAGCGCGACGGGTAGCCTTGAATTTAAGTCTTATCCGTGTTAATGTGCATCTATAATATGGTAAAGGAGGTCTTTCACCGGTGATTAAGCGAGAATTATACATGAGCCGCATCCGCCCGTTTATCGGCAATGAGCTCATTAAGGTTCTAACCGGAATTCGCCGCAGCGGAAAGTCCGTCATGCTGTATTTGATTCAGCGAGAGCTGGTCGCCTCCGGTGTACATGAAGATCAGTTTATTTCTATCAATTTTGAGAACATGAGCAACGCACGCCTTTGTTTTGCCGAGGCACTCCATGCAGAGGTTGCTCGGCGGATAAACGACATTTCCGGCAAGGCATATCTATTCTTTGATGAAATTCAAGGTGTCGTCGGCTGGGAAAAGTGCATCAATTCCTTTCGGGTTGAATTTGATTGTGACATCTATATCACCGGGTCCAAATTGCTGACCATGGAATCAGGGAGGCTGTTTTCGGCGGGAATATGAGGGATATCAACCTCATTTTCGAGAACATAGTGTATATGGAACTCCTGCGGCGAGGGTATAAGGTTACCGTGGGAAAAGCAGGGGAAAAGGAGATTGATTTTATTGCTGAAAGGCAAGCGCAAAAGCTCTACGTTCAGGTGGCCTATCTGCTTGCATCTGAAGAAACGATTCAGCGTGAATTCGGAGCATATGATACGATCCGGGATAACTTCCCCAAGTATGGGTGTCGTATGATGAATTTGACATGAGCAGGAATGGCCTGAATCATATGAACATACGTGAATTCTTGTTGTCTGAACAATGGCACTAGCTTCCTGGCCGTCGGAGTACCCCTAGTCGACGAGTCGACCATTGCCGAGGGACAATAGGGTGAACAAGAGAGGTGTAGAATGAGTTTGTTGTTAGACATAGTAAAGGAGTTGTCGGTAACGATCGGTCCACGGCCATCGGCCTCTGTACAAGAGGAAAAGGCAGCCCGCTATCTAGATCGTTTCTTTCGTGAACGAGGCTTAGACAGTCAAGTAACATCCTTTCCGAGTGTACGTACGTTCTCGCTCATTTATGCCATTTATTACGCTCTATCCATCATCGCCACCGTGCTGTTTCTGCGCTGGCCTGTTGTGGCTATACTTTTAGCTTGGGCCAATTTGCTGTTTTATGTAGCGGAGATTAACACTTTCCACGGCATCGGTGCACTTGTCGCTCGCCAACGCAGCCATAACATAGTGGCCCGGCAGGCAGCGGCAGGTGAAGCCAAGCGAACCGTTATCATCAGCGCGCATCTTGATTCATCGCGTTCGGGAGCTCGTTTTTCACCGCCGTTGGTGCGGGTTTTCCGCTATATTTTCTTAAGTGGTCTTACCAGCATTGCTCTAATCCCCGCTCTTTTGACGGCGGGGATACTTATTGACCGTCCTATATTCTGGACGTTATCCTTTTTTCTCGCCGTCTCTTTGGTAGCGGGATTACTTTTGCTCCTGCAACGGGAGCTTTTTGGGCGCTACACTGCAGGTGCCAACGATAACGCCTCCGCAGTTGCGGTTTTGGGTGGAGTAGCCGATTATTTCGCTAAAAACCCGGCTAGGAACTGTGAGCTTTATTTTGTGGGCACCGGCTCGGAAGAATCAGGCATAATCGGCATGACCCATTTTCTAAAGCGCTACCGGGATAAATTGCTCAACCCGCTGTTTATCAATCTGGAAAGTCTTGGCTGCGGCCAACTCAAATATGTGAATAGCGAGGGGATGTTTCCCGCGCTACAGGCGGATCTATATCTTAGAAATCTAGCAGAAAAAGCCGCCCACAATAAGGGCCTGCCATTTACTGCCGGACGATTTCATACCATCCTGACCGATAACGTGGCCGTATTAGCCCGCAGACTCCCGGGTTTGACCCTAATGGGCTGCGGGCCCGGTCAGTTAATCCCTCACTGGCACCAGTCCAGCGACATATTGGCCAATGTCGAAGAAGAAAACCTCCACCAGTCCGCGGAACTGGTTAAGGAAATGATAGCGCTAATTGATCAGGACATTTGTCTTCCCGAGTCAAGCCTAGACAATGCCCGCGGGCTGATGTAAGCTGTAAGTAGCCGACGCTAGGGAGTCAAGGAAAAGGAGATGCTTATGGAACTTTCAGCAGTTTTGATGCCCGCCCCTGAAGGGGGTTACGTGGCCTTCAATCTGGAGACAGGCACGACAACCCAAGGCGAAACCGTGGAAGAGGCGCTGACCAATCTGCGCGAAGCAACAAGGCTTTATCTGGAGGAATTTCCGAAGCGAGTTGAAAGTCGGCACCCTATGTGTTGTACCTAAACGCACGAAAGGAATGATTGTAACAATGAAAAAGGTAACAGCAGCAGATACTATTGCGTTGTCAATACCCGAGAGAATCCAACTGGTAGAAGATATTTGGGATACAATAGCCACGCATGCTCAGGCTGTTGAATTAACAGAGGATGAGAAAAGGGTCATTGATGAACGATTGGAGGCTTATCATAGAAACCCTGAGTTAGGTTCTCCATGGGAGGATGTCCATAGAAGACTATTAAGCAGACGATGAAATATAGGATTAGTGTCAGACCTGAAGCTGAAGATGACGACGACCTGATCTAATAACAGAAAGAATAGACAGCATCTGACGCCGCAAACCGCCGGCGTCTATTTTTATTGCGCGAGACGAGGCCGAAAGACATCGCAGGTGTCCTTAGGCTATGGCACGTGGTAAAATAGAGCCACTAGGGCAATGGAGGCGCTGCATGAAATACTATTTTTATATATTTGGCTGTCAGATGAATGAGGCCGATGCGGAAGTTTTGGCCGGGTTTCTCGTCAATATGGGGTATAGTGAGGCCGAGAGCGAGACCGAGGCAGACCTAATTCTGCTTATTACCTGCTGTGTGCGCGAGCACGCTGAAAGCCGGGTGTACGGCAAACTGGGCGAACTGGCAAAACTAAAGCAGTTGAAGCCGTCGCTAATCGTGGGCATATCGGGCTGCATGCCCCAACAAGAAGATGTGGCCGAGAAGTTGCGGCAGAGGTTCCCATACCTCGACCTTATTTTCGGCACACACAACCTGCCCGATTTCCCGCGTCTGTTGGCGGAGACAGAAGCTCACGGTGGCAAGGTGCTCGAGATAGTAGATGCGGGTGAAGTGCGCGAAAACTTGCCGCGCGTGCGTCAACAAAGTATCAAGGCTTGGCTGTCTATTATGTACGGCTGTAACAACTACTGCAGTTACTGCATTGTGCCCTATGTGCGGGGACGTGAACGCAGCCGCTCACCCGAGGCCATTCTAGCGGAGGCACGCGAGCTGGTCGGGCAGGGAGTGCGCGAAATCACGTTGCTTGGGCAAAACGTAAACTCCTATGGACGTGACTTAGCCCTCGGCACACCAACGGACTTTGCCGATTTGCTGGACGCGGTAGGGAAGGTGCCGGGCGTGGAACGGTTGCGCTTTATGACCTCCCACCCGCGCGACTTCTCCGACAAACTGATTGAGATAGCCGCCCGTTCGCCTGTGGTCTGCGAGCACTTTCATTTGCCGGTACAGAGCGGCAGCAACGAAGTGTTAAGCAAAATGAACCGCGGTTACACGCGCGAGAGCTACGTAGAGCTGGTGCGCAAATTGCGTGCTGCAGTCCCGCATGCCGCCATTACTACGGATATAATCGTCGGGTTCCCGGGGGAGACCGAGGACGACTTTCGCGCTACGTTAGACCTCGTGCGCGAAGTTGCCTTTGACTCTGTCTTTGCTTTCGCCTTTTCGCCGCGTAGCGGTACCCCTGCCGCAGACTTTGCTCCGCAGCTAGGCAAGACCGAGAAAAGTCTACGGCTGAAACTGCTGCTTGAGACTGCCAACGAGATTTCTCTGGCACGTAATCTGCAGCTTGCCGGCACACGGGTCGAAGTGTTAGTCGAAGGCCCTAGCAAGACCAATTCGGAGCGCCTAACCGGCAGGACCCGCACCAATAAGCTAGTACACATTGATGCTGCGCCCGGCCTAATTGGCCAACTGGTAGAAGCAAAAATCACCCGCATACAAACCTTCAGTATGCTGGGCGAAGTAATCGGGGGAGAGCGATGAGCGGTTACACCCCCATGTTGCAGCAATACCTAGCGATAAAGGCCGAGCACCCTCATTCCATCCTCTTTTTTCGCCTAGGGGATTTCTACGAAATGTTTTTTGCGGACGCAACGCAGGCCGCCCGTATTTTGGAGATTACTTTAACTGCCCGCGAGGGCGGGGCAGCAGGAAAGGTGCCCATGTGCGGGGTTCCGTATCATGCGGCAGATAGCTATATCGCCAAGCTGCTCGCTGCGGGGCACACCGTGGCGATCTGTGAACAGACAGAAGACCCTAGCACCGCTCGCGGCTTGGTCAAGCGCGAGGTTGTGCGCACGATAACTCCGGGTACACATGGGGATCTGTCGGCAGATACCCAAAACTACATCGTTGCTTGGCGTGAGGAGCAAGAGAAATTCACCTTAGTCGCGGCAGACTTTACCACCGGCGTGATCGATATTTATAGCGGCAAGGCGTTACCCGAATCCATCGCTCAGGAGCTTATCCGCCTCGCGCCGCGGGAGGCGCTGACACCTCGCGCCGACATCTCCCCAGAGCTCGAGCAAGCGCTTGCTTTGAACGGCACTCTTAGACATCATCAGACCGGGCTGGAGTTAGCACAAGCCCAATCGCTCAGTGATGTGCTCCCCGGCTGTGCCACTCTACCACCGCCGGCACTGTTAGCGCTCGGGGAAATAATACACTACCTAAAAGCAATCGGCATCCACAACTTTGGCCATTTCACGGCACCGCGCTTTCATGTGCACACGCAGACTATGGCGCTCGATGCCGTGACGCGACGCAACCTTGAACTAACGCAGACCATGCGTCAAGGAGCACGCACCGGCTCGCTGCTGTGGGTGCTAGACCACAGCGTGACGGCCATGGGTGCGCGTTTACTCCGCCAGTGGATAGAGCAGCCCCTCACTGCGTTGCCAGAGATTGAGCGGCGACAGGCGGCAGTGGGGGAGCTGACCGGCGTGCAAACCCGCTTAGCACTGCGAGCATCCCTCGACTTGGTGTATGACCTAGAGCGCCTGCTGAGCCGTGTCGCGGCAGATGTAGCCACCCCTAGGGACTTGCTGGCTATCGCCAAATCGCTTGCGGCTGTGGAGGAGGTCAATGCCGCTCTCTCCGGCATGTCATGCCCCTTGCTAACGGAGATTGCCTCGCGCCTAGACCCACACCCTCACCTGACGCAGCAAGTGCTCGGAGCTCTTAACGATGACCCACCCGCTACTGCGCGTGAAGGCGGCTTTATCCGCGATGGGTACGACGCAGAAATCGATAGATTGCGTCGGCTAAAAAAGGACGGCAAAGGGTACCTAGCCGAGCTCGAGACAAGAGAACGTGTGCTTACGGGCATTAAATCGCTCAAGGTGGGTTATAACCGCGTGTTTGGTTATTACCTAGAGATAACAAAAAGCAATCTAGCCGATGTGCCCGCACATTATCATCGCAAGCAGACGCTAGCCAACGCCGAACGCTATATCACGGAAGAGTTAAAGCAGCATGAAAGCGCAGTGTTGTCCGCGGAGGAACGTTTGGTCGCACTTGAGCAACAGACCTTTACCGGCCTGTGCGGCCGTGTCGCAGCAGCCGCACCAACGATCGTCTTGGTAGCACGAGAACTCGCCAAACTTGATGTATTGCAGTCGTTAGCTGAGACCGCCGGCCGCAACCGCTACGTACGACCGCAAGTAATGAGCGCAGGTTCTATTGTCATCACCGGCGGCCGCCACCCGGTGGTAGAGCGTATTGTGGGGACACACTCCTTCGTGCCTAACGATACCGACTTAGCCAAAGGAGAAATTGCCATTATCACCGGTCCGAATATGGCTGGGAAGTCGACATATATGCGCCAGGTAGCACTTATCGTACTTATGGCGCAGATGGGGGGCTTTGTTCCTGCCGCGCACGCGGTAATCGGCATCGCCGACAGAATTTTTACCCGTGTAGGCGCAGCCGACGATTTGTTCGGCGGACAAAGTACTTTTATGGTGGAAATGACGGAAACAGCACTCGCCCTGCGCGAAGCGACTGCCGACAGTCTGTTGCTTTTCGACGAAGTGGGCCGCGGTACCAGCACCTATGACGGCATGGCCTTAGCCCGCGCCATTATGGAGTATGTGCACGATCACACCAAGGCACGGACGTTGTTCTCAACGCATTACCACGAGCTGACCAACCTTGCGGACAAGCTGGAGCGGTGCCGAAATTTAACCGTGGCCGTCCTAGAGCAAAACAAAGAGATTACTTTTTTGCGCCGTGT
>DBBC01000075.1 GCA_002292025.1 Firmicutes bacterium UBA994 | reverse complement strand
CGGCCAGCTTTCGCGCCTGTTGTACCAAGGATACACTGTCAATGGACGGCCAAGTATTGGGCATCGCACAGACGGCGGAAAACCCGCCTGCCGCCGCGGCACGGCATCCCGTGCGCACAGTTTCTTTATGTGTTCTGCCGGGTTCTCTGAAATGTACATGCAAGTCGACAAACCCAGGTACCAGTACCTTGCCGCCGGCGGCGATGACCTCTGCGTCATCGTAGGCGAGATCCTTGCCTATGACAGCTACCCGACCATTAATTATCAGCACATCGGCCACTTCATCCACGCCGTGCGTCGGGTCTAGCAAGCGTGCACCGGCAATTATAATTCGCATGTGTTCACCTCCATAAAAATAGGCTTCCCTGCCAGAGCGCAGGAAAGCCGTGTAGCCCAAAGGTGCTGCGGGCGACTTCCTTCCTAGCCTCTCTGGGCGCGGTTAAAGGAGTACAGTTCCAACAAAACACTACCCTAAGGTGAGGGGTAAGTCAAGCGAACGAACAACCCATTTTCAGACCCCTTGACACCCCGCCGCAAAACGTATAACTTAAATAAAGAAGTGCCTTTAACTCCGCCGCACGTGATGCGGCATAGCCCTGTGAGGCTGGGAAGGCGGCAAGTGATTAGCTGTGCCCTCCCAACTCTTGGGAGGGCCTTTCGATTTGCCTAAGTGGTGTCGTCACAGGAGAACCTATGATAAGGAAGGGGAGTGTCAATGCAACTCAAAGGAAGACACCTGATTAGCCCCAACGATTTGACTCTAGACGAAATCGACTCTATCATCAAGCTGGCACATGAGATGCGCCACAACCGCCGCGCTTATGCCGATAGCTGTCGCGGCAGCATTCTCGGCACGCTGTTTTACGAACCTAGTACTCGCACTAAGCTCAGCTTTGAATCAGCTATGCTCCGTTTAGGAGGGCAAGTGCTTGGCTTTGCCGATGCCAACACCTCAGCTGTAGCCAAGGGCGAGTCTATCGCCGACACTGTACGGGTGCTCGCCGCATATGCCGATGTCTTGGTCATGCGCCATCCCAAGGAGGGGGCCCCTAAACTCGCTTCGCTCTATGCACGTGTGCCGGTAATTAACGGTGGTGACGGCGGTCACCAACATCCCACACAGACGCTAACCGACCTCTTGACTGTCGATACTTATAAAGGACGTTTACATGGCCTGCACGTAGCCTTCTGCGGCGATCTAAAGTTCGGACGCACCGTCCACTCGCTGATTGAAACGCTCTCGCGCTATCCCGATTCGAAGTTTTACCTCGTCAGTCCGGAGGAGCTAGTACTGCCGGAGCGTCTAAAGCAACACCTCGAGCGCAGTTTCAACTGTCAAATGATCGAGTGCCGACGCCTAGAAGAGGCGCTGCCGTATGTGGATGTCTTATACATGACACGCATCCAGCGGGAGCGCTTCTTTAATGAAGCGGATTACCAGCGGCTAAAAGACAGCTATATTCTCAATGCGGATAAAATGCGCGAGGCCAAGCCGGACATGATCGTGATGCACCCTTTGCCGCGTGTCAATGAAATCGCCTACGAGGTAGACCAAGATGAAAGGGCTGTATATTTTCCGCAGGCGGAGTTTGGCGTGTATGTGCGCATGTCGCTAATTTCACATTTGCTGGGGGTGAACAACTAATGGAAGTTACGGCCATTAAAGCAGGTCTGGTCATCGACCATATAGCCGCGGGCAAAGGGTTACTTATTTTTAACAAACTAAATCTAGCTGCACTGGGTTATCCGGTAGTCCTGTTGATGAACGTTACCAGTCGTCGCATGGGCAAGAAGGATATAATTAAGATTGAAAACTTTACCGCGGTAGACACAGCCATGTTAGGCCTGATAGACTCAAACCTCACCGTCAATGTGATCGAGAACAGCAGAGTGGCGAGGAAGGTCTTCGTGACGACGCCGCCGGTGGTTAAAGGGTTGTTTATCTGTAACAACCCGCGCTGTGTGGCCAATGCCGACCCTAATGTCACGCCCACCTTCCACCTGCACGATGAAAAGAACCGCAGTTACGTCTGCGAATACTGCGAAGAACTGACCCGCGTGAGCTAGCAAGGAGGTCATGCTGTGCGTTCCCTTGTTGACCGACTCGTTCCGGCCATACCTCTGCGGCACTCCACGCGCAATTTCTCCGGCCGCGCCCCTGAAGAAGAGTCTCTACGAGAACTACTGCGCCTTGAGCCGCTAAAAACACTCGGCCTAGCAGAGTGCCGCACGGTGCTCCTACAAGACCCCGCTGGCTTTTCGGCTGTCTTTACCGGCATTGTCGGCAGCTATGGCAAAATTCGCGGCTCCACCGCTATATTGGTACTGCTTGTGTCGTCCTCTGGTGGGGACGATAGCAAGCTCGCCGCAGGATTTATCGGCGAGCAGTACGTGCTCCTAGCTACTCACCTGGGCGTCGCGTCGTGCTGGGTGGCAGGGACGTACCGGCACAAGGCCTTGGTGACACGTTTGAGTGTGGCCCCCGATGAGGAAATTGCCGCCATTATTGCGTTAGGCTGCGCCAAGACCGAGAAAGACTCGCTGGCCAGTCTGTTGCATACTTTTGTGCCGCGCAAAAAATTGTCAGAAATCGCCACCCCGCCTTTACTAAACGGGCCGCCGTGGCTGCACACAGCGCTTGAGGCAGTGCGGCTTGCGCCTTCGGCGATTAACCTGCAGCCTTGGCGCTTTAGCGGCACGCCTGAGCGCATTACGCTCCGGGCCACGCGCCGCACCGCTTTTACAGCTATCGACCTTGGCATCGCCATGGTGCATTTTTCCTTAGCCGCTGAGCACGCCGGCGCAATAGGTGTATGGGTTCGTGAGAACGATGGGTTTGTGTTTCAGATCGCAGCAAAATCCCCGTTATAGAAACGTGTGCAGGTTCACCCGCAGATGACAGCTTAATTGTCCTAGTTTTCAACTGCTGCATCTGGAACATAACGCATCCGTATACGTCTAAACCTCTGAGGAGTTTTGTCCCTACGGCCGCGTTTGCCGCTCTGTTAGACTCCGCCGATGGAAATTGTACCATCTCGAAGCAAATATTACAGTTGCGTTACAGTGTGCGCCCATGCTTGACTACGGTATCCACAACATGTGTACTATGAAACATGAAAGAATATCCAATGACATTCGATGAGTTCACGGATCAATTTGCCACTGAGGAACAATGCAGGAAGTACTACCCTGAAAATAGCGCCTACCTATTTTCATCCTTCCGATGGTGCCGCAGGCGGCATGGGGGTCTACCCTGAGTGCGCCAAGATAAGCTT
>DBBC01000076.1:17353-31938 GCA_002292025.1 Firmicutes bacterium UBA994 | reverse complement strand
GCACCTTCAGCCTGCACGCCCACTACCTCCGCCCCGGTGCCGGCTGTAATCAGACCGGCCAGCAGGCCCCCGCCCCCCACCGGCGCCAATATAAGATCGACTGATGGGTTTTGCTCTAGGATTTCCAACCCCATCGTGCCCTGACCGGCAATGATGTGGGCATGGTCGAAGCTGGGGACGTAGGTCATGCCACGCTGGGCGGCAAAACGCATGGCGTGGTCACAAGCTTCATCGTAGATACTGCCGTACAGTATCACCTCGGCTCCGTAGAACTTTGCCCGGGCTTGTTTGGCAGGGGGGGCGGTTGTGGGCATCACCACCACCGCGTTGACCTGGTAAATGTGTGCGGAAAGGGACAGTCCCAGTGCGTGGTTGCCACTGGAAGCGGTGACGAGGCCGGCTCTTCGTGCTTCGCCATCGAGCTGGCTTACGCAGTTGTAAGCGCCCCTAAACTTGAAGGCACCGGTACGCTGAAAGTTCTCCAGCTTCAGGTAAACTCTGGCCCCAAAGGTTTCGCTAAGTCGCTCCGCAAAGACCAGCGGCGTCTCAATGACGACTTCACCGATCACCCGACGCGCTCTCAGCACATCCTCTAGCTTGGGTATGAGCAATGTCCCCAACTCCTTATCTTCATTGTCCGGCTGTAACTACTCAGCCCGTTCAGAGAGCGGCATGATCCACGAAGAACACTAAGGAGCACGAAGACGCAAGAAAAGATGACCTTAGTGTTCCTTGGTGGCGCTTCGTGTCCTTCGTGGATGGTAGCTCTTTGCATACCAAGATGCCTGCGCAATCACGTCCGGCTTTATGTACTCATATCTATTCGCGGCACGAAGGAGGAATCCTATAAAAAATAGGCCCAAAAAGCCCCCGGAGCAAAAGCCCCAAGAGCCTTGATAACGCTGGAGCCGGTGAGGGGATTTGAACCCCTGGCCTGCTGATTACGAATCAGCTGCTCTGCCACTGAGCTACACCGGCGCGATACAACCATAGACAAGCGTCAAATAAAATGTCAATGATGGAGCTTACTTGTAGCACAAACCCAGAAGCAAGGCTTCTGGGCCTATTTTTGAGTGGCGGAGCTGACGGGAATCGAACCCGCGGTCTCCGGCGTGACAGGCCGGCATGTTAACCGCTACACTACAGCTCCAGCTCATGAAAGTGGTGACCCCAACGGGATTCGAACCCGTGTCGCCAGCGTGAAAGGCTGGTGTGTTAGACCGCTTCACTATGGGGCCGCCAGATACCTACTCATTCTAAGGCACAAAAGCACGGGTGTCAATGTCAAAAATTCGGGGCAGCATTTTCAAATCGTCCGAAATCTTTACGGAATGTGAGTGTCACCCGTCCGACTGGACCATTGCGGTGTTTGCCCAAAATTACTTCGATCGGACCGGAGCCTTCAGCGGCACCGGGCGGCAAGTCGTGTTTTTGATAATCCTCGCGGTAGAGAAACATCACAAGATCGGCGGCTTGCTCGATTTCACCGGACTCGCGTAAATCCGCAAGGTTGGGGCGACGGTCGCTGCGCTGCTCTGACGCGCGGCTGAGCTGGGCCAGCGCCATAACCGGCACTTCCAGTTCACGCGCCAGCGCCTTAATTGTGCGCGTTATCTCGGCTACTTCCTGCTGTCTGTTCTCAAAACGCTGTGGGTAACGCACAAGCTGCAGGTAATCCACTACAATTAGACCTATATTTTCGTTCAGTTTAAGGCGCCGCGCCTTGCTGCGCATTTCCATGACGGAGAGCGCGGGCGTGTCGTCAATGAAAATCTTAGCTTCGTTAAGCTCGCGAAAGCCTTCGGCAATGCGCGCCCAGTCTCTGTCCCCTAGGGTGCCGCTGCGTACCGCTTCGGAGCGCACTAGGCTTTCACTACAGAGCATGCGCAGCGCCAATTGCTCTTTAGGCATTTCTAAGCTAAAGAACGCGACAGGGACAGCATGACGCAACGAGGCGTGGAGAGATATATTAAGGGCGAACGCGGTCTTGCCCACGGCCGTGCGCGCAGCCAGAATAACAAGGTCTCCGCGCTGGAAACCGTGCGTGAGGCGGTCAAGGTCTTTGTAGCCGGAAGGCACGCCACTGATCGCTCCACCCGGAGACCTGCTGACGTTGATTTGGTCGTATACGTCATGGAGAACGCTCACTAAGGGGGCGAAGTCGCGCGATTCCCGCTGTTGCGCCAGCTTAAAAATGCGCTGCTCGGCCGAATCTAGCAGAGCTGTAGTCTCGCTGACGCCGCCGAGGGCAGCCGCCGCTATTTCATTGCCGGCGGTAATCAGCTGACGCAGGAGGTATTTGTCATGGATAATTTTAGCATATGTTGGCGCGTTGCTCACGACCGGCGTCGCCTCTATGAGAGCCGTAAGATAGCTGATGCCGCCACAGTCTTCAAGCTTGCCCGCCTTGTCTAGCCTGTCCGCAATTGTGACTAGGTCTAGGGGAACGTTTTGCATGTATAGATCGAGCATGACTTGAAAGATGACGCGATGCGCCTCCCGGTAAAAGTGTGTCGGTTGCAAGGTGACCGCTAGCGAGATGATCGCATCCGGGTCAAGGAAGATCGCGCCTAAAACCGACTGCTCTGCTTCTAGATGATGGGGAGGTGTTCTTGGCTCGACCATACGCTACTCAGTGACCACGTCAAGCGTAAGTCTAGCGCTAATCTCTTGATAAACCTTAACCTCTATGCTGTACCGTCCCATGACCTTGATGGGCTCCTTAAGCTCAATGCGACGCTTATCAATTGCGATGCCGCGTGCGGCTAAGCATGCAGCAATGTCGGCAGAGGTTACCGAGCCAAAAAGGCGCCCTCCGTCTCCCACCCGAGCCGTTATGCGCAGCTCCGTAGCCTCAAGCCGTGCGGCTAGCTTCTGGGCCTCTGTAAGCTCGCGTGCTTTTTTGCGGTCTTGTGCCTGCTTCTCCTGTGCAAGCGCTTTAGTCGCGCCTTCCGTCGCTATGACTGCGAGTCCGCGGGGCAGGAGATAATTGCGGGCATAGCCTTCACTGACCTCTACCGCCTGGCCCTTTTTGCCAAGCTCCTTGTTATCTTGCGACAAAATAACTCTCACGCGAAATCCTCCCCCGTCAGTTCCGTGCCTACCTCGCACTCTTTCGCAGCGGAATTATCGCACATGGATTGCTATTTCTGGGTAGCCCTATCCCGGACCAGATGCTCTGGCTTGCGTCATTACTCAATCGTATAGGGCAGAAGCGCAATGTTGCGGGCGCGCTTAATGGACTCGGTCATCAGGCGCTGGTGTTTGGCACAATTGCCGGATATCCGCCGCGGCAGGATCTTGCCGCGTTCAGTGATAAAGCGGCGCAGCTTGTCGGTTTCCTTGTATTCGATGGCTACGGCCTTATCGACGCAGAAGCTACACACGCGTTTTTTGGGCTTACGGGTGCGTTTGCGCAAAAATATTCCTCCTCACTTAAAGGCTAAAATGGCAGGTCTTCGTCATCAAGGTTTACCTCTTTGGCGGTCTCATCGTACTCTGGGGGCTTGTCGCCTTGTAAGCCTCCCTCGCGGTTTGCGGGACTGAGAAAGCGCACTTGCTCTGCCACAACCTCGGTGAAGCTGCGCTTTTGTCCGTCCTTTTCGTATGAACGAACGCTCAGCCTTCCTACCACAGCTACCAGTCGCCCTTTCTTTAAGTATTGGGCGCAGGTTTCAGCTTGCTTCTCCCACACCGCGATATTGATAAAATCTACTCCGCTGTTCTTGCCTACCCTATCGACTGCCAGCCCGAAAGTGGCGACGGCTGTGCCGGTGTTCGGGGTAAAGCGGAGTTCAGGGTCGCGCGTAAGCCTGCCGATAAGTATAACCTTGTTTAGCATTACTTATCACCCCCAGGACTAGTCGTCTTGGCGAAATACTACGTAGCGAACGACATCTTCAGAAATGCGAAACTGCCGCTCCAGCTCTTTGGCTGCGGCGGGCTCTGCCGTGAAGTTTACCAAGAAGTAATACCCTTCGCGTTGCTTGTTCACCTCGTAGGCGAGACGGCGTTTACCCCATTCGGCGAGTTTATCAATTTGACCGCCATTGTTAGTGATAGCTGTGGTAAAGCGTTCCACCTTTTCCGGCAGCTGCTCTTTAGTCAGCCCGATATTAAGGATGAACATAGTTTCGTACTTGCGCATTAGCTGCACCTCCTCCCCTTGGACATAAGGCTCCATGTCAGTGCATGGAGCAGGGTTGCAAGAACACCTTATTATAGCAGGGGGGTAGACTGCGAGCAAGCGAAATGCGCGCCGCTCTCGCGCTCAGCTTTTGTTGTCTGAAGCAAAAGGCTCCGTCCCCAATGCTTCTTTGATGACTTTTTTTATGTCTTTTTCCAGCTTAACGCGCGGGATCATCACGCTGTGTCCGCACTTTAAACACTTAATGCGGAAGTCCATCCCCGTGCGCAACACTTCCCATTCCACGCCGCCACAGGGATGCTCTTTCTTTAGCTGTAGCACATCGCCTATAAACAACTTCATTGGCACGGAGCATCTCTCCTTGTCCAGAATAACGATCGGCTCCGTAGGCGGGGATCCCTGAGCAGCTACTCGATTCCGCCTTGTTCGCCTGGCATAATCACGGTGCGCGGATACGGGGTGTGGATGCCCTCGTGGTCAAGTGCCAGCTTGACGCGCCGACGGATTACACGCTCTACATACCACTGCTGCATAGGCTGTGTGCGCGCCCATAGCCGAAAGACCACCCCCGTCTCGACAATATCCACAATCCCCAATACTACCGGTCCTTCGACTACCTCTGGTGTGTCCAAGGCGACTGCCTTGACAACCTCTTCTAAGATCAGCTTGACCTTCTCCGGGTCTGCTTCATGGGCAACTTTGATGTCCACCATGGCTCTGAGGGGGCCGCGATTGTGGTTGCTCACTTTATCGATGATGCCGTTGGGCACAATGTGCAGTACCCCGCTGAAGTCGCGGAGCCTAGTAACGCGCAGCCCCACCTCTTCCACTACACCGCCCACGCCCACGGCCTCAATGTATTCTCCGACGTCGTACTGATCCTCCAAGATAATGAAGAACCCGCTCAAAACGTCCCTCACTAGGCTTTGTGCGCCAAAGCCGACAGCAAGCCCTACTACCCCCGCACCGGCTATAATTGACGCGGCGGACACACCTAAAGTCTCGAGCACAGTTATCGCCACAAAGAAATAGACGGCGTAGCGCACCACGCTCTTAAGTAGTACCGCGAGCGTTTTCGCCCTAGCCGTGTCTAGCTTGAAGCGAGCGTTCTTAACGCTAAACACATTGGTGATCAACATGGTGCTAAGCCGTATGCCAACAATGGCCGCGCCGATCAATAGCGCCACCCTAATCAGGACAACTATCAGCGGCACATACGGCAGTAATCCGGGAAAGCGCTGAAGATATTCCTGCAGCGGACCGAACATTATGCGCTCCTCCTATCCAATCGGCAAATAGGGGCCGTCGACCCTGTCCGGCATGCGATAAGCTTGCGCGAAATGAGTCTGCCCTTCTGCCAATATTTTTCGTACCAGCGCAAAGTCTTCTTGGCGCACCATCAGACAGAGTCCACAGCTTAGGGTAAGGCCCCGCGGTGGCGGCAGCAGTTCATGCCACACCCGCCGCTCTAAAAGCACCCTTTCCGCGGCGAGCGCACAGTGTGTCGTAGCAAAAATTAGTATGATCCGCACAGGAAGATTGGGAGCCAAGTCGAGCCTGCTTGTCGCGTTCATTGCCCCCGTACCTGCAGCACTTGCCCATCATCCATAATAATCAGATAGTGCACGCCATCAAGCGTGGATACACGGTACGCGCCCTGCCAAGTGTGAGTCAGATTCCACCTAGGCTGACCGTTGTAGCTTACGACTAAGGCCCCAGTCGTGGTACCAATAAATATGTCGCCCCTTGGCACAAAAGTGGTGAGCGCAACAATCGGTTGGCGACTGCGGTGCTCCAGTACTATCCTGCCATTTTCCCCTAGCACTACTGCGCGGTGTTCTGACCTGAGATTTAGCAGGGCCCTGCGCAGCACAACGAAAGTGGGGTGGGAGCCATAATACCTGAGCATTTCTACCACACCACCGGCATCGTGTCGTACTAGCAGTTGCCCTTGCCGGTCAAAAACGTGGATGCTGTTACCGGATGTTACTGCCACACTCTCGCCATCGTCCCGTACCGTCAGCATTCCCGGGCGCCCCGCCAAGTCTTGGGCAAACAGTCGTTCTCCGTGGCGACTATAGAGGGTTAGGCTGCCCATTACATCTCGCGCAAAGCGCAAAGACAAGAGAGCCACGGTGTTGCCATCCGCAGACTGCTTAACGGCTATGGGCTGCTGCTCGGCTAGGCTGTGCCGCCACGTGAGGTGCCCGAGAGCGGAGTACATGGCAATCTCGGCGCGCAGCACCACGGGGTCTGCCTCAGGGACGGTGAAAGCGGCGACCACCTCTCCCGTCCGGCTGATGGACAGCGCCTGTAAAGGGCCGGGGGCAATGCCCACCAGGACGAGCTTCTGCCGAGTGTGATAGACATGGAACTTGGGCTGGCCTACTTCGCCGATGACTAGGTAACGTCCACTAGACGCGATAAGAGCGCTTTCTGCCGGCACAGTTTCCGCCCATTGCTCGTCCCCTAAGGCGTTTAGAAACGTAACCACGGCGCGATCGCCCGCCGCGTGGACTGCCCAGACACCTGTCTGCGCATCAGCGCTGAACAGCGGCTTCCCATGCGCCTTAGCGCCAATCAAGGTAACAACCGGTGAGTCCACGGCAGCAGGCGTCATTGGTTGCGGGAGGGGCTTGACCCCGGGACGCAAGAAAAAGATGCTGCTCATGCCCAGCAAAACAAGAAGGAACAAGCCCCATAGGTATGGCTTGCCTGTGCGTTTAGGCTCGTCCTCCCACACCTTCGATCCCTCCGTTAGGCAGAATCATGTTAATTTTTTGACCCGTTATCTCGAACTCCTGCGGCAGACGTCCTATTATCTCGCCATCCGCTTGCGCCGCAAGCGCGTACGCTGAGCTTATTCTCACGCGTTTGGCCCGCCGGAATGCGACTGCCGGGTGCGAAACGTGGCCGCCAGTGACAACGCGCGGCAATACCATCAGCAGGCCCGCTTTAGAAAGCTCCCCGATAATGTAGACGTCGAGCAGCCCGTCGTCTATTTCCGCCGTAGGTGCGATCATAAATCCGCCCCCGAAGTAGCGTGCGTTAGCTGCCACCACTGCCCAAGCCTTAGTGCAAATGCGTTGATCATCAATTTCGATTACCATTTCCCGTGGCGAAAACGCGGCTAATTGGCGCAAAATAGAAGCGACATAGGCTCCTGCTCCTGAAAAATAACGTTTACCCCAAATATTGGCCATGTGTCCGACCTCAGCGTCGAACCCGGCGCCGGCGACGTTGATAAAGAAGCGCCCGTTGGTTCGACACAAATCCACGGCGCGCACATGTCCATCCTTAAGCACACTGCAAGCCTTAATTACCTCACCTTTTTTTAGTCCGAAGATGCGGCCAAAATCATTGCCGGAACCTGCAGGAATATACCCCAGCGTAACCTGCGATCCTGCTACGCCGTTTACGACCTCATTTAGCGTGCCGTCGCCTCCCATGGAAACGACCATCTCAAAGCCCTCATGGACGGCTTGCCGCGCCAGTTCCTCCCCGTGTCCCCGTTTTTCTGTAAAGAAGCTCTTTGCTTTGATTTTATTTTGCTTTAGATAGGCTGCTACTTCAGGATACTTTAGTCGACACCTGCCGTAGCCAGCGGTCAGATTTACAATCAGCGCTATTTCTTGCACATAATATCCCCCAAAACATCCGCCCAAAGCGCATCGGCTTTGGGCTCTCTGCTACTCCTTTTTCGCGTGAGGCGCATCTTGCTCTGCGGCGATGTGCATTCGGCATTGCCCTTGAAAGATGGCACCGTCGGCTATAATAACCTTGCCTACTTCTATATCGCCGTACACTTTGCCCGTGGGCGAAATTTCCAGCACGCCGGGCGTCTTGATGTCGCCCTTGACAGTGCCGGCCACATGTAGGTTACGCGCCTGCACAGTAGAGACCAGCTGCCCGCTTTCGCCGACCACCACATCACCCGAGCTGGTGACCTTGCCTTCACATCTGCCATCTACCCGCAGAGTGCCTTTAATATCTAGGTCCCCTGTAAAAACTGTACCCGCGCCGATAATAGTATCTACCCTGTCATTGGCTTTGTCGTCTTTGACATCTACACGTTGCTTAGGTTGTCGAAACAGAATATCACCTGCTCTCCGGAGGTATTGGTCACCTATTTTGCGGTAAAAACCGCATCGGGTTAACAGCTTGCCCATTCACGCGCACTTCATAGTGAAGATGCGGGGCGGTAGAGCGGCCTGTGCTACCCACCAAGCCTATTTGCTGCCCTGTGGTGACCTGTTGCCCCACACGCACGCTGATGCGGTGCAAATGGGCGTACACTGTACTCATGCCAAACCCATGGTCTATAAACACGGCATTGCCGTAGCCGCCGTTCCAACCTGCGACGCGCACAACGCCGCCGGCGGCGGCAAAAACCGGAGTGCCGCGCGGGACTGCGATATCAACCCCTTCGTGATGTTCCCAAGCGCCGCCAAAGGGTGAACGCCGGCGGCCAAAGCCTGATGTAACATTGCCGCTGGTCGGCCACAGTGCCGGGGTGGCAGCTTCGCGCCGGCGCTGTAGCTCAACCTTGCGCTCGAGGTCTTGCAGGCTGTCTTCGGTCTCGGGGATGGCTTCTTTGATTTCCTCGATGTTCTGTTGTGTGCGCAAAATGGTGGCGGCTAAGCTAGTCCCCCGGCTCACGAGGCTGAGGCGCGCGTCACGCGCCGCGCTTACGCTTTCTGTCGGGCGCGTCACCGCCGCTGTCGCAGAGGCAGGAGCCAGCCGCATCATGGTGCGGATGGAGTTATCGAGCGCTTGGATCTCTGCCAGTTGCTCTTGCAGTTCTGTAGTCTGTCGCGCTAGGAACAAAATGTGTTCTTGTTGCTGGCGATTTTCCGCCAAAAGGCCATGGTAAGCGGCTAATTGCAGCTTGGTCTGGCGCAAGGAATAGACTAAGCTAATGGAGCTGATCAGGAGCACTATAAGAGCGATCCCTGCCCACTGTACCCACCGCTGTGATAAACGAAACGCATACGGCTCATCTTGGCCGTGGGGGATAATCATAATGGTGAATTCTTGCCTTAGCCCGGAACCCGAACCCTTTGGTTTAAGGTGCAATACCACCACTCCTCTCTTAGTGCAGGAGGTATCTTTCGCCGTTTGTGTCGCGAATCCTCCCGAAAATTACTGTTGCGTTACATTTTTATGCGCTTACCTCTCCCCCTAGCTTGTGTTACCGCCGCAATCTCTTCACCGCTCAAAGCATAGGTTGATTGCCCTTCTGTAATGGGCTTGGCGTAAACTCTAGCCTCGTCCCTTCCATAGAGAGAACTGATCACTACTCCGCTACCAAGCTCATCTAATAAAGCGAGCGCAAAGCTCATCTCTCCCCCGGTGTCGTTATAGGCGTTGAATCTCACTAACCCGACTTGTTGTAAGACCAGAGGGAGTCGCCGCTCAAGGTCGCGCAAGATTCTCGCCTGCGCCTCGCTCTCTCCCTCCAAGCGCGCCGTGCGTTCACCTAAGGTCATAAGCAGCGCCTCTAGGTTGCCTTTTGTAGTGCCGATCATAAACGCACGGTACATGCGCCGCGCAGCCCTAAACTCATGGAGTGCGTACACGGACAGCCCGGCAGCAATGAGTGCTAGCAGTAAAACGGCAAGCACGGAGACTTCCGTCACGGTAATGTACTTCACGTCCTCTCCGGCAAAGTCTGTAGGCGCCCGATGCAAAGCAAGTTGTTTTTCACCTTATTCTTCCTTTAAGGCCTGTTGGTAATACTGCACGAGCTTGCGCTCGACTAGATGAAATACTGTGCCTTCGCTGTACTCGCCCTCTAAATCGCGCTCACCAGCGGGTATGCCAGTCAATATCTCTACGCCTTCTTCGATAGTCCGCACAGCGTAGATATGAAAGAGCCCTGCCTCGACCGCCTCTAGCACTTCGCTGTGCAACATAAGCTGTCGCTTGTTTTGCACGGGGATCAGTACCCCCTGCTCGCCGGTCAGCCCTTGCTTCGCACACAAGCGATAGAACCCTTCAATTTTTTCGTTGACGCCGCCGACCGGCTGAATCTCGCCCTTTTGATTAACTGAGCCGGTTACGGCAAATCCTTGCTGCAAAGGTATGTCAGAGAGACTGGATAGCAGAGCGTATAGCTCGGCACTGGAGGCGCTATCACCGTCTATCCCGCCATAGGACTGTTCAAAACACAGCGTGGCAGTCAAGGTGAGGGGGAATTTTTGCGCGAACTTCGCCCCTAGGTAGCCGCCAATAATCAGCACGCCTTTGTCGTGGATCCGCCCGCTTAACTGCGCTTCTTTCTCGATGTTGATGACGCCCTTCTTGCCGGTGAAAGTGTTCACGGTGATGCGCGCAGGCTTGCCGAAAGAATAATCCCCCATATCCAGCACGGACAGGCCATTTATCTGACCCACCGCCACGCCATGTACGTCCATTAAGTACGTGCCGTCGGCAAAAAGCTCATGAATTTTTTGCTCATACTTATCGGCGCGATATCGTTTTTCACTCAGGGCCTTAGTGATATGACGCTCCTCCACTACTGTGGCTTGCTCTAGCGCGGCCCAAGCATTTGCTTCCGCCAAAAGCTCTACGATGTCGTTAAAACGTGTGCTGAGCTTAGCTTGGTTTTCGGCCAAGCGTGCGCTGTAGTCGATTATCGCCGCTACCGCACCGCGGTGAAAATCCTTAAGCCCTCTGTCACGGCAATGCCGGCTGATAAATGCCGCCATTTTTAATATATTTTCGTCTTCCCGCGCCATCTCGGTTTCAAAATCCACTTTTATCTTAAACAGCTTACGGAAGTCCTCGTCGTAGCGGTACAGCAGCATGTAGATTTCGTAGCTCCCAATTAGGATTACTTTGACGTCAAGTGGTATGGCTTGGGGCCTCAAACCCGTGATCACTCCGCTGCTGCCGTCAGGTATGTTTTCTACTTTTGCTTGCCTGTTTTTGACCGCGCGCTTAAGCGCTTTCCAAGAATGGACGTTGCTAAAGAGGTCTTCTGCCTGCACAACGAGATATCCCCCATTGGCGCGATGTATGGAGCCGGCCTTCACCTTAGTGAGATTAGTAATCAGCGTGCCCATGCTGGGCTGAAACTCAATCATGCCAAAAAGATTGTAATAGCTAGCGTTAGTTTCAAATACAACCGGAGCGCCTTCTACTTGCCCGTTGTCTACAAAAAGATTTACTTTGTATTTTGTGTCCCATCCTTCTCTGCCCTGCGCGCGTATGCTGGGAGCTTTGTCTTCTTCCTGCTGTCCGTCGCTCGGGTAGAAATGGCGCAAATGTTTGTAAATATCTTGTTCAAGTTGTGTCAGGTAGTTTTGTGCCACTTCGTTGTTCTCGAACTTTTTACGTATTACATCGAGTAGCGGGACTACGATCGAGGCGCCTGCTTGGCGCTCTAGTGCCTGCATTTTCTCCTGCACCTCGCGCTCTAAGGCTCCGAGTTCCTCAAACAAGGGCTCGGCTTCTTTCTGATAGCTCTGGATGCGTTGGTTGATGCGCTCTAGTGTCGCGGCATCGAGTTCTTGCAGACGCTGCTCATTGAGGGGCTGGCCGTCAAGGGTGGGAATGGTCACGTAGCCTTTGCCGGTAGGCTTAAAGAGTAGCTGTTGCGACTTGGCCAGCGCACTGAGCTTTTCTAGTACCACCATGGACTGGCCCTGAAACTGCTGCACCGCTTCATTGCGCAAATTGCGGAACTCATCGCTTTCAAAAGCTTTGGGTACATCCTCTCTAATGCGGAAAACAAAGGTCTCTACGCTCTCTTTAAACAGCGCCCCAGACCCCGGGGCAAAAGCGATGGCCATGGGGCTGTCTGGATGTTCAAAGTTGTAGACATAACACCAGTCGCTAGGGGTGGACTGCCGCCTAGCGCATTCTGTGACGATGGACCTAGTGTAACTGTTGCGCCCCGTCCCGGTGATGCCCATAAGATAGATATTGTATCCTTCCTCTGTCATGCGCAGGCCGAAAGCCAACGCGTTCGCGGCCCGGTCTTGCCCGATGATGCCCTCTAGCGGCTCCACTTCCGCTGTAGTTTCAAAGGTAAAAATGTGCTGGCCCGTGGCTGCTTTAAGGTCCTGTAAAGAAAGCTTCTCGATCATGTCCCCACTCCTCTCTTTCACGGTAATTGTCACATAGTTTGTGCGTTCTGCCAAGCCCAAATCCCCTATTTTCTTTGTTCCTGCTCTGGCATTTCGGCAGTCAATCGGCATTTATCTGAATCGGACTGAGTGGTTACCATCCACTAAGGACACGACGGACACTAAAGGCTGCAGTCTAAGCGCGTTAGGTCGCTGTAAGATTCCCGCGCGATGATGACCCTAGCTTGTCCTGCTTTGGCCAGCACTACCGCTGGGCGGGGCAGCCGGTTGTAGTTGCCGGCCATACTGTAAGTGTATGCTCCTGTAGTGTGTACAGCTAATATGTCTCCACTTTGTACGGCGGGGAGAGGGTGATCCCAAACTAAAATGTCGCCGCTTTCACACGCCTTACCGGCTATGGTGTAGATAAAACTCCCCGGCTCATCGGCGCGGTCGGCCACAGAGCAGGTATACCTAGCCTGATATAGGGCCACGCGCGGGTTATCGGCCATTCCTCCGTCCACATTTACAAAACAGCGGCCCGTAGATGTGCGCTTGATTGCTCCCACGCGGTACAGTGTAGTGCCCGCTGGCCCTACTATAGAGCGCCCGGGCTCTACGGTGAGACGGGGGGCAATGTTTAGGGCATCGCTATGTAGTTGTGCAGTTTCCGACAACACTAAGCATAGCTCTTCTATCGAAACGCGCTCATCCTCCGCGGTATTGGGCACGGCTAGTCCTCCGCCCAAGTTTAGCTCCTGCGGCGACCATCGATGAAGTGACAAATAGCGGCGCACGCAGACACAAAGCGCGTCTACCGCACTCGCAAAGGCATTTAAATCCGCAATCTGCGAGCCGATGTGACTGTGGAAGCCTAAAAGGGAGAGGCTGGGCGCTTTTAAAGCATCAGCCACTAGGCTATCGAGCTCTTGACTGCCTATACTCAGGCCAAACTTGGAGTCTAGGTGACCGGTCATGATATACGGGTGCGTCTCGGCATTGACACCTACCGCTACACGCAGGAGGATATCCACGGGTCGGGCATTTTGCACGGCTATCTCTTTTAGATGCTGATACTCATAGACGTTGTCCACCACGATGCAGCCCACACCTGCCGCAACCGCCATAGTTAGCTCGGCGTGAGACTTGTTGTTGCCGTGAAAATATATCTTCTCGGCCGGGAAGCCTGCCTGCAGCGCGGTATAGAGCTCACCCCCCGACACTACGTCGAGGTGAAGTCCTTCTTCTGCTACGATTTGGCACATGGCCAAACAAAGAAAAGCCTTGCCGGCATACGCAACCCGGTTTCCCCCTCGCGCAAAACTGGCCATATAGCGCCTGCAGTTATCCCGGATCATGGCTTCGTCATAGCAAATCAAGGGTGTGCCATACGTTTCCGCTAGCTCATCGGCATCGCACCCCCCAATCTGCAGACGCTGGGCACGTGAGATTTTGTTTTGTAATGGCATGAGCTGCTCCGCCTAATCTGTAATTTCTTTGGGTGCGACACGGGCGATGGCTACCACCTTGTCGCCTTCGTCAAGGCGGATAATCTTTACGCCTTGAGTGGTGCGCCCCAGCATAGGTATATTCTTTACGTCTGTGCGGATAATGATACCCTGTTCGCTGATGACCATAAGTTCGTCCTCCGCGTTCACAGCGCGCAGGCATACGACATGCCCATTACGTTGGCTGGCCTTAATGCTCTGAACTCCTTTGCCGCCCCTAGACTGCCGACGGTATTCGCCGCTGTCTGTACGTTTGCCATAGCCGTGCTCCGTAATCACGAGCAGGGCAACCCCTGTGCGCACTGTATCCATGGCAATACAATAGTCCCCCTCGCCGAGATCGATGCCCTTTACTCCTTGTGTGGCGCGTCCCATGGGGCGAACGTCTTGCTCGTCAAAACGGATGGACATCCCTAATCGTGTTCCTAGCACTACGTCCGAGTTTCCGTCGGTTAGACGCACGCCAATCAACGCATCTCCCTCGCGCAGTGAAATCCCGATGATACCGGTGGTGCGTATATTGGCGTATTCTGTGAGGCCGGTCTTTTTCACCATGCCGCCCTTTGTCGCCATAAACAGGTAGGCTTTTTCATCCGCTTCGTTACGGATAGGAATCACGGCCTGGACTTTCTCGTCCGCTTCTAGGGAGATCAGGTTAATTACCGCTAACCCCTTAGCCTGTCGACTGGCCTCCGGGATTTCGTGCACCTTGAGGCGAAAAACACGGCCCTTGTCAGTAAAGAAGAAGAGGGAATGGTGTGTGGTCGTGATAAACAGACTCTCCACGAAGTCCTCTTCGCGGGTGCCCATACCTGTAACCCCGCGCCCGCCGCGTCGCTGGTTGCGATAGGTATCTAG
>DBBC01000076.1:0-16943 GCA_002292025.1 Firmicutes bacterium UBA994 | reverse complement strand
TCCGCCGCCGGTTCATTGACACCTGCGACGATCTCGCTGCGCCGCGCATCAGCATAGCGCTCCTTGATCTCACCCACCTCTTTTTTGATGAGCGCCATAAGTAGCTGCTTGTTATTAAGTATCGCGTTTAACCTAGCTATCGTCTTAATGACCTCTTTGTATTCCTCTTCCACTTTGGTACGCTCTAAGCCCGTCAAGCGCCGCAGCCGCATGTCAAGAATCGCTTGCGCCTGTTTTTCCGACAAGGCAAATTGCTGCATAAGACCTAGCTTAGCCTCTTCTTCGGTGCGAGAGGCTCTGATTAAAGCGATAATAGCATCGATATTGTCTAGCGCTATGCGCAAACCCTCTAGGATATGCGCGCGCTCTTCCGCCTTTGCCAAGTCAAATTTGGTGCGCCGGGTAAAGACATCTTGCTGGTGCTCGAGGTAGTACTCGAGCATCTGTTTTAGATTCAGCGTCTGCGGTTGACCCGCAACCAACGCCAGCATATTCATGCCAAAGGACACTTCCAGTTGACTGTGTTTATAGAGTTGATTAAGGACTACTTGCGGGTTGCTTTCGCGCTTAAGTTCAATCACTACGCGGATACCGTCGCGGTCACTCTCGTCTCTGAGGTCAGTGATGCCTTCTACTTGCTTGTCCCGCACCAGTTCGGCGATGCGTTCAATCATTTTGGCTTTATTTACTTGGTAGGGAATCTCGCTCACCACAATGCGGTGCTTGCCGTTGCTCATCTTTTCGATGCGTGTCTTAGAGCGGATGCGCACTGAGCCCCGCCCTGTCTCATAACCCGCTGTGAATCCCTCGCGCCCGAGGATTAGACCGCCTGTAGGAAAATCCGGTCCCTTTACAATCGCCAGAATCTCCTGCATGGTGATTTGCGGATTGTCTATCAAGGCATGCACCGCATCGATAAGTTCGCCTAGGTTGTGGGGGGGGATATTCGAGGCCATGCCGACGGCAATTCCAGCCGTGCCATTGGCGAGAAGGTTGGGAAATCGCGCGGGGAGCACTAAAGGCTGTTCGAGCGAGTCGTCAAAATTTGGGCCGACAGCGACTGTTTGCTTGTCGAGGTCAGCGAGAAGTTCCATGGCCAGAGGCGCTAGGCGGGCCTCAGTATAGCGCATAGCCGCAGCTCTGTCGCCGTCCATGGAGCCAAAGTTCCCGTGCCCGTCAATGAGCGGATAGCGGGAGGAAAAATCCTGTGCTAAGCGCACCATTGTATCGTAAATGACCATATCCCCATGCGGATGATATTTGCCCAGCACTTCGCCTACAATACGCGCACTCTTTTTATAAGGCTTATCCGGGGCAAAGCCCATTTCCAACATAGCGTACAAGATGCGACGATGCGCAGGTTTCAGTCCGTCGCGCACATCAGGCAAGGCGCGTGAGACGATAACACTCATCGCGTAGTTAATGTACGATTTCTTAACTTCGTCCTCAATATTGATGACTTCTATTTTGCCGTGTCTTATCTCCACGTGAAATGGCCTCCTTGCCTACACGTCCAGGTTGGTAACCTGCCGCGCGTACTTCTCGATAAACTGCCGCCGCGGCTCCACCTTGTCTCCCATTAAAATTGTAAATATCTCATCGGCAACCATGGCTTCTTCCAGCTGCACCTGCAGCAGGATGCGGTGCTCGGGGTTCATGGTGGTGCTCCATAGTTGCTCGGCATTCATTTCGCCTAGTCCTTTATAGCGCTGAATGTTAACTGTTCCTCTCCCCAATTCTTTAAGAACCTTTTCCAGTTCAGCATCGTTATAGGCATACTGCACTTGCTTGCCCTTCTTGACCTGATACAGGGGCGGCTGCGCTATATAGAGATACCCGGCGGTAATGAGGGGCTGCATATAACGAAAGAAGAAGGTCAAGAGCAGCGTACGAATATGGGAGCCGTCGATATCCGCGTCCGCCATAATGATGACCTTGTGGTAACGAGCTTTGCCCACATCGAAATCTTCCCCGATGCCTGTGCCCATGGCGGTAATAATCACGCGTATTTCTTCATGCCCTAAAATCTTGTCGAGACGGGCTTTTTCCACGTTGAGGATTTTCCCCCCCAGCGGTAGAATGGCCTGATAACGACGGTCTCTGCCTTGCTTGGCTGAACCCGCGGCCGAGTCGCCCTCGACCAGATACAGTTCACACAGGCTGGGGTCTGAAACGGAGCAGTCCGCCAGCTTCCCCGGCAAGGGGGTTATTTCCAGCGCGTTTTTGCGGCGCGTCAGCTCGCGTGCTTTGCGCGCGGCTTCACGTGCTTGGGCCGCTAGCACCGCCTTCTCCATAATTTTCTTACCGACGGCAGGGTTTTTCTCTAAGAAGAGAGCTAACCCCTCCCCCACGATCGAGTCAACAATGCCGCGTAGGTCGGAATTACCTAACTTAGTTTTTGTTTGTCCTTCGAACTGGGGTGCCAGCAAGCGGATACTGATAACCGCAGTCAGCCCCTCGCGTATATCTTCGCCGCTTAAGTTAGCGTGCTGTTCCTTGATGACATTAATTTTCCTCCCATAATCGTTTAAGGTACGGGTAAGAGCAATTTTAAAACCTGCTTCATGTGTGCCTCCTTCGGCGGTGTGAATATTATTGGCGAAGGAGTAGATATTCTCAGCATAGCTGTCATTATATTGCATAGACACTTCCACTTGGCAGTCCTCACGCGCCGCATTGAAGAAAATCGGCTCCTTGTGTAGTACATCCTTATTCTTGTTGAGATAACTGACAAAGGACTTTATGCCGCCTTCGTAGCAAAAAACTTCCACGGTATTCTCGCGGTGGTCGGTCAACTTAACAGTAAGCCCACCCATCAGGAATGATAACTCCCTGAGGCGTACCGTAAGCGTGTCTATATTGAAGACTGATTCCTCAAAAATATCTTTGTCGGGGAGAAAGTGCACGTGTGTGCCATTTTCCTCACTATCCCCCACCCGCACCAGTTCTGTCCGCGGTATACCGCGGGCGTATTCTTGCCGATAGTGCCCTCCTTCGCGCTTAATATCTAAGATTAGCCACTCGGACAAAGCATTAACTACCGACGCGCCGACGCCGTGCAGTCCGCCGGAAACTTTATACCCGCTGCCGCCAAATTTACCCCCGGCATGCAGCACCGTATAGACGGTTTCTGCGGCTGGACGACCGGTTTGGGCGTGGATGCCGATGGGAATTCCCCGCCCATTATCACTTACACTCACAGTACCATCAGCGAAAATATCTACGTCAATGCGGTCGCAATACCCGGCTAGTGCCTCATCTACAGCGTTATCTACTATTTCCCATACGAGGTGATGTAGCCCCTTGGTGCCGGTAGAACCAATATACATACTGGGCCGCTTGCGGACAGCTTCCAGTCCTTCCAGTACTTGAATTTGTGTTTCATCGTATCCGCCGTTGCCTTTTTTAATCATGTTTCACCGTCCGCTTTGTTTACTAGTCTCGTTCATTCGCCACAAAGAAGCTCTTACGTCTGCGTCAAACGACCACCTTTCCGCGCTCAACGCGCATTACTTGGGAGGGTTCCACTCCTTGTAGCGAAAGGTCTCTTTCGTCCGTGCCGGTGATGATGGCTTGAACGTCGCTCTTTAGTGCTTGCACGAGCATCTGCCGTCGGCTTTTGTCTAGCTCTGACAACACGTCATCCAAAAGCAGTACCGGGCAATCCCCGGTCACTTCTTGCATATACTTGAGTTCCGCTAGCTTGAGCCCTAGTACAGCCGTCCTTTGTTGTCCTTGTGATGCATACGCTTCCGCAGGCAACCCGTTGATGAGAAAGCGTAGGTCATCCCGATGCGGCCCGATGCTGCTGTTCCCTCGCCGCAGGCAATCGCGCTGACGTCTCTCCAGCTCGTTCACGACACTGTCGACATCTAATGAGTTTATGCTTAAGCTCCCGTTAGTTGCTCCAAGCGAGCTAGTGTACGCGACACTCAGCGTCTCTTTGCCGCGATTAATCTCGTCCGTCAGAGTGCTGAAGCTGGCCGAGAGTCTCTCCGTGGCCTGTAAGCGGCGCATCGTTATTCTATGGGCTAAAAATGCAAATTGCTGGTCCCACGGCTTTAAGTCCGACAGCTTCAGTGAACCGCGCGCGATTAGTCGCAGTGCCTCGTTACGTTGCCGCAGTACCAGTGTATACTGCTGTAGCAGCCGCAGATAAACCCTGTCTACTTGGCACAACAAAACGTCCAAGAACCTGCGTCTGCCACTGGGGGAACCTTTGACTAGTGACAGATCCTCGGGAGAGAACATTACCACATTGAGAAGGCCGATGAAGTCTTGCAACTTAGTGACCGGGAAACCCGACACACCCGCAAATTTCTTTCTTAGGACAGCATCGTACCTTAAATCTAGATTGCGGTCTACCCCTATGCTTATTATCCGCGCTGACACCCGGAAGTGATTTTCCCCGATTTTAGCCATATCCTTTTCCAGAGCCTGCCGATGGGATTTAGTCGTGGCAAGAAAAAAGATCGCTTCGAGTAAGTTTGTCTTTCCTTCGCCGTTTTTTCCCACCACAAAGTTTATCCTAGGCGAAAAGGACACTCTTTCGCTCGTGTAGTTACGGAAAGAGGAAAGTCTTACCTCATCTACTCTCATATGTAATCGACTATATGAACTGTGTTGTTGATGGTTACGTTGTCATTCAGCCTAAGTTTTCTGCCGCGCCTTTTCTCCGCTTGCCCATTTACTAGCACGACATTATGTAGCAAGAAGGCTTTAGCCTGCCCTCCCGTAGAGATAATTGCCTCTCGCTTAAGAAACTGCTGCAGTGTGATGTAGAGCTGTGTTTCTTGCCTCACTACCGTCACCCACCTTCATTCACACCCATCTCTACCCATCCCACTTCACACTTCTCACATCTCACTTCCCATTTCCCACTTCCCTTTCAGGATAGCCTAACCGGCATAACCAGACTCCAGTAATTCTTTGGATTGCCTTCGCTACGCCCAATGCATGGTCCATGTTGACCTGTAAAGGAAAGTTCGATGTCGCCTTCTTCTATGGATTTGACAACTTCGGCTAGCACTTTGATGTTGAAAAGTATGTCCATTTCCTCGCCGCGCATCTCCACAGGCCACTCTTCAAAGTGTTTGCCATACTCAGCCGACTGTGCGCGCACAATGAGTCGACCATCGCGCATATGTAACCGGACAGTAGCGATCAGGCCATCTTTCGCCACTATTGCACTTCGCTCTAGTGCTTCGAGCAAAGCTCTGGGTTTGACCACAAGGTGGGTGACAAACTCCGTCGGCATAAAACGATCGACATCAATGTAATTCCCCTCAAGTAATCTTGAAATCAGCACCACGTCCTGCACTTGGAAAAGGATGTGGTTGCGTCCCACAGCGATTTCTACCATATTTTCGTTGTCACTGAGCAATCTCTCTAGTTCATGAATGGTACGACCGGGCACGACGACGCGAAAAGGCTTTTCCTCCGCATTATCTATTTCTTCCGTGCGTGATGCCACCTTAAAACCGTCAGCAGCCACTAAACGCAGCTTACCAGGCGTATGGTTCCATAACATACCTGTCAGGAGCGGGCGCATATCGTCAACGGATAGCGCAAAACTCGTCTGGCGCAACATGGAACGTAATGATTTCTCGGAAATAGACAAGGTGGACAAGCCGTCTATTTCTGGTAGCCCTGGGAAATTTGTCGCTGGCATACCTATGAGGTCTAGCTCGGAGAAGGCACTGCGCAATGTCAATGTGTGCCTTCCCTCGAGTACTTCAAGGTCTACCTCGCTCCCAGGAAAACGTCGCACGGCCTCCGCGAGCAATCTTCCCGGCAAGACAATGGCACCTGACACAAGCACTTGCGCGCTGATACGACAGGTAATGGCCATTTCGTTATCTATAGCGGTGAAGAAAAGTGCCCCCTCCTCCGCCGTGAGGCGCATTCCTTGAGGAGTAGTGCCGGTCCTTGACGTTAAGACGCGGCCCGCGGTGCCGGCGGCAAAGACTAGGTCATCTCGATTGGCGGTGGCTCTCATCGTTCTCTCTCCGTTCTGTTGATTTTTATTATCCAAGAAGGCACTAAATTAATAACCACTCAGGCATCTTGGCATGCAAAGAGTTATTATCCACTAAGGACACGAAGAGCCACTAAGGAGATCTTTTCGGATGTCTTCTTGCCCTTTAGTGTTCTTCGTGGATCATGCCGCTCTCTGAACGGGATGAGTAGTTAACGAAATTAAGTAAAAGTCATAGTAGTTTTCGTAGGGGGTGTGAATATGTGGAGAAAAAAAATATGCGAGGACACACCTAGATATAAGAGCAGATCAACCTGTGGGTAGAGTGTTAATTTTAGCAGGGGAAAATGCGATGAGTGTCAGGGCAGGGAGAACAATTTTTTTTCGATTTCCCTAAGAACCTTTTGGAAGGCAATATCACGTGCCATGGTTTCTTCTATTCTCTCACAAGCATGAATAACCGTAGTGTGATCTCTGCCGCCAAATTCTTCACCGATACGGGGGAGCGAGGCGGAGGTTAATTTACGGCTCAAATACATAGCTACCTGTCGTGGATGAGTGACAAGTCGGGTGCGCTTCTTGGCGGTAAGATCATCTATCTTCAAGCCGTAGTGAGCGGCTACGGTTTTTTTTATATCTTCTACGGTAATAGATAGCTGTTTTTCTTGCGGGAAAAGTCCTTTTAGGACTTCGTCGATGAGTTCGCGTGTCACTTGACGCTTACTAAAAGCCACGTAAGCCATGATACGAATCAGCGCGCCTTCTAACTCGCGAATATTGCTATGAATACGGGCGGCAATATAAGCCATAAGCTCTAAAGGAACGCGAAACTTCTCTTGCTCGGCTTTTTGGCAGAGGATGGCCACGCGTGTTTCGAGGTCCGGCGGCTGAACGTCTGTGATTAGGCCCCACTCGAAGCGTGAACGCAACCTGTCTTCTAGTGTGGCAATTTCCTTAGGCGGACGGTCGCTAGAGATGATTATTTGTTTATTAGCCCCGTGTAAAGCGTTAAAAGTGTGGAAAAATTCTTCCTGGGTCTGTTCTTTACCAGCCAAAAACTGGATGTCGTCTATCAGTAAGAGGTCAATAGACCGGTATCGCGCACGAAACTCAGTGGTCTTGCGCTGTTGAATGGAGGCAATAAAGTCATTGGTGAACTTTTCGCAGGAGAGATACAGCACTCGCTTGCGAGGAAAGCGGGCCAAGGCAAAATGTCCTATGGCATGCATGAGGTGAGTTTTCCCTAAACCCACTCCCCCGTAGATAAACAGCGGATTATAGGCTTTCCCCGGCGCCTCGGCCACAGCCAAAGCAGCAGCGTGGGCGAAGCGGTTACTCTCACCAATGACAAAACTGTCAAAGACATAGCGAGAGATCAGGCCTAATGACGCATCTTCTTGTGGCGGGAGTTCTACCGCTTGCGGTGATAGGGGGACGTCTTCCTTGCGGGAGATAAATTTGGTGGCAATTTCTTTTCCCGCAGCTGTGGATAAAGCCTTTTGCACGACAGCAGAATAGTTGGTTTCCAGCCAGGTGCGATTAAACTCTGTGGAGGCCAAGATGTACATTGTCTGCCCTTGGAGGGAGACTGCCTTGCAAGGTAAGAGCCAAGTGTCAAACTGATGCTTACCGATATGCGTCTGTAAAAGCTCTAGGGCGGCTTGCCAAAGATCAGGCGAGGTTATCGACATTACCATTCCTCCGCTCAAAGGTCGAAAAGACTTCTTCGACGCACACTTGGCAGAATCCTACCGGTAGTGTGCAAAAACAAAGAGAAACTTGCCCACAGATCATCCACATCATGATGTGGATAGCTTTAGGTGAGGGGAAAGAGCAGATGAGCAATAGACGAGAAGACGGTCTGAGAGGGTGTTTGATAAAAAGGATATCCACAAAATAATCCACAGCTGTGGAGAACGGGTGTGTGGAGCGAAAATATGTGTGTTTTTGACACAAGAATACAGATAAATCCTTGAGGTGAGACACTCTCCGCAGTTATACCACAAAACCCACAACTTATCCACAGGGTTACCCACAGGTGTGCATAATAGACATAACATGGACACGCGGCGCGGACAAAGGATATGACATTGCGTTGACCGAGTTGTAACCCTTTGGTATAATTGCTGCGGTACTTGCCTAGACTTGAGGCTCTGAAGGGAGAGTGAACATATTGAAGCGCACATTTCAACCTAACAACCGCCAACGCAAAAAGGTGCATGGGTTCCGCGAGCGGATGAGTACAGCTAATGGCCGCAAGGTCCTTAAACGGCGACGTCTAAAGGGCAGAAAGGTTCTCTCGGCATAAAAGAACATGCGCAAGCGTTTTAGGCTGCGCAAGCGGGCAGAGTTTTCCCGTGTGTATGGGATGGGGAGATCTGCTGCTTCGCGCGTTCTGGTGATGTATGTCTTGCCAAGCGAAGGGGATTTGCGCATAGGCTTCTCCGCCGGCAGGAAGCTGGGCACAGCCGTAGTGCGCAATCGCGCCAAAAGACGTCTCAAGGAAGTAGTGCGCAAGCATCTCAAGCAACTAGCGTGCGGACACTTCTATGTTGTAATTGCCAGAAGCGGCGCAGTTAAAGCCTCCGTTTTGGAAATGGAGCGCGACCTTGTTGCTGTAGCCAAGCGTCTGAAAGTTTGGCTGAGCCAATGAGGCGGGCGGCGTTGTTGCTGATAGGCCTGTACCGACGCTATCTATCTCCGCTTAAAGGACCGGTCTGCAAGTTTCATCCCACCTGCAGCGAATACGCTACAGAGGCCATTGAAACATACGGGCTGTTGCGCGGGGGGATACTCGCATTGAGACGACTGATCCGCTGCCACCCTTTTAGCAGGGGAGGCCATGACCCGTTAGTTGACAAGGGGGATGATTCGCAGTGATGGAGTTCATTAACTCGTTCCTTTTGGGAATCCTCGAGTTCTTTTTCACCTATACCGGCAATTACGGCACGGCCGTGATTTTGTTGTCTTTGGTGGTGATGCTAGTTACCTTCCCGTTGAATATAAAACAAATGCAATTTTCACGCAGTATGCGTTTGGCGGCACCGGAGACGGCCGCCCTAAAGAAGAAGTACAGCAAAAAAGAGGATAAGGATAAGCTCAACCAAGCCACCATGGAGCTATGGAAGAAATACAATATCAACCCTGCCATGGGTTGTCTGCCGCTTCTTATCCAGTTCCCGATCCTCATTGCTATATTTAACATACTGCAGAGGCCGGGGCTGTTTGACGCCAATCCCATGTGGCTTGGTCTGAATCTGACCATTCCTAACGCTGAGCAATCTATTTTCGGGCTCAGCCTGGTGTATTGGATTCTCCCCATTCTTTCTGTGGTCACCACCTTCTGGCAGTCAAAACAGACGATGCAGGCCAATGACCAAACTTCTCGCACTATGTTGTACGTGATGCCGCTTTTTATGGGATATATTACCATCAGATTCCCCACCGCGCTTGCGCTTACTTGGGTAGCGCGCAACGTGTTTTCTATTGCGCAGCAGGAACTGTTCGAGCGGTTTTTCCCGGTACAGATGAAAGAGGAGGCAGGGAGTGATGCAGTCGCGACAGAGCATAGAAAAGACCGCAAGGACCGTTGACGAAGCTGTCGATGCTGCTATAGCCGAGTTAGGTCTGGCTCGACACCAAGTCGATCTTCTGGTGCTAGAAGAACCGACAAAAGGCCTGTTCGGGATTTTGGGCGGGAAGATGGCGCGCGTTAAGGTAACGCGGCGTGTTTCGCCGGAGGAGAAGGCCGCATCCTTTCTTAGCGAGCTTGCGGAACATATGGGCATCCAAGGCGTCACCTGCACGTATAACACTGCGGAAAATGAAAACTATCACATCGAGATTACAGGCGCGAATACCAGCCGCCTGATTGGCAAGCGCGGACAGACAATTGAGGCTTTGCAAATACTTGCTGCTGTGGTGTATTCCCGTGCAGGAGGGAGCAGGCGCGTACTGCTCGATGTCAATAGGTATCGGGCTAAGCGCGAACAGTCGCTGATCGAGTTAGCGCTAAAACTTGCTGACAAGACTAAGAGCAGCGGGCGCAGGGTGATTATGGAGCCTATGGGGGCATATGAGCGCCGGGCAGTGCATATGGCGCTGCAGGACGACAAGCAGATTGTAACCTATAGCGAGGGGGATGAACCTTATCGCAAGGTCGTCATTGCTTTGCGGCAAGAGGACTGAGTGAGTTTGCAACGGCAAATTCATGGTGTAGCACACCATGCCAAGAGGACAAGAGTTGCCAGGGGCGGATTCACGGCGAAGTGAGTCAGCCCCCTTGTGCTTGGGAGGGGCTAAGGTGAAAAGTGATGTCATTGCCGCCATCTCTACGCCGCGCGGTGAAGGAGGGATTGCCATTGTGCGCGTTAGCGGGCAAGGCGCCCTAAGGATTGGCAAACAGGTATTTAGGCGGGCGCGCCAACCTTTTCGGGCGAAGCCATGGCGCGTATACTTAGGAGAGGTGATGGGGCAGGATGCAGAGCCTCTCGATGAGTGCCTGTTTACCTATTTTCGCGGGCCGCGTTCTTTTACGGGCGAGGACGTGGTAGAACTGTCCCTTCACGGCGGTTCTTTTGTTGCCGGACGCGTGCTAGAAGTGTTGCTCACTAAAGGCGCGCGCTTAGCGGATCCGGGCGAGTTTACGAAGCGAGCTTTCCTTAACGGCAGGCTGTCGCTGGCGCAGGCCGAGGCGGTCATAGATATTATTCGCTCTGAAAGCGACGCGGCCCTCAGGAACGCCGGCAAGCAGCTGCGCGGCCTATTGAGCAACGAAGTAAAAGACATGCGCGCGCATCTGCTGCAAGTAATGGCTCACTTAGAGGCACAGCTTGATTTTCCTGAACACGACATCCCCGACCTCACGCGTGCGGCAGTAGCGACAAGGCTTATACAGGTGGGGGATATGGTGGCCAAATTAGCGGCGACAGTGCGCGCGGGACGGGTAGCGCGTGAAGGGCTGCGCGTGGTATTGGCGGGGCGGGCCAATGTGGGGAAGTCGTCACTGCTCAATAGCCTGGCCGGACAAGAGCGCGCTATTGTCACCGCGCAACCTGGCACTACACGGGATACGGTGGAAGCGCAGGTCAACGTAAACGGCGTGTTGGTGACGCTGATAGATACGGCGGGACTGAGAGAGAGCGAAGACATGGTAGAAAAAATTGGCATGAAACGCACTTTGCAGGCACTAGACAATGCAGATGTGGTGTTAGTCCTGTTAGACGGCTCAGAGCCCTTGCAGGAAGAAGACTATGAGCTGCTAAACTTGACACGCGAGCGCCAGCGGGTTGTTTTACTCACCAAGGCTGACTTAGCTATCTGCGCCGAACTACCTACAGGAGTGGAGGCGCTGGCGGTTAGCGCTAAAACCAAACAAGGTCTACCTGCGTTAGGCGGGCAGATCGCAGACATGGCTGTGCGTGCAGTTAGCGGAGAGGGGGCGCTGCTCATAACAAATTTGCGCCACTCCCGCATCCTGGTCGAGACGCAGTCCCTCGTGACAGCGGCACTTGACACTGTCGGCGCCGGGTGGGAGATTGAGCTAGTGGCCACAGACGTAAGGCTAGCTTACGAGCGACTGGGAGAGATTACGGGCGAGACAATCTCCCTCGACGTAGCCGACGCTATTTTTGCCGAATTTTGCATAGGAAAGTGAGTGTAGAGTCAGTGTACTGCGGCGGGGATTTTGACTGCATTGTGGTGGGAGCCGGACACGCTGGGTGCGAAGCTGCGCATGCCGTAGCGCGAATGGGCCTAAGCGTGGCCTTGCTGACCCAGAGTGTGGAGGCCATCGCTTTAATGCCCTGTAATCCGTCCGTGGGGGGCCCGGCTAAGGGGCATGTAGTGGCCGAGATTGACGCGCTGGGGGGACTGATGGGGTATGCCGCTGATATGTCCTTCGTGCAGATGCGCACCCTTAATACCGGCAAGGGGCCTGCGGTGCAAGCTTTACGTGCGCAAACCGATAAAAGGCTGTATCAACAGACAGTGCGAGAGGTGCTAGAAAAAACACCCAACATTCGTATCGTGCAGGGCTCGGTAGTAGAGATTGTGGTGGAGGCAGGCCAGGTTAAGGGGGTGCGGACCCACACAGGCACATTATATCTGGCCAAAACAGTCATAGTTACGACAGGGACCTATATGGAGAGCAAGGTAATTATCGGCTCATCCACAGTAGCCAGCGGGCCAAACGGGCTGTTGCCTTCGTATGGACTGGCCGCTAATCTGCGTGCGCTAGGGTTTAGCCTAGGGAGGCTCAAAACGGGAACGCCGCCACGCATCCATCGTAGGAGTATCGCTTTTGACCGCATGGAAGAGCAGCGGGGCGATGAGGGATATATTCGCTTTTCGCGCCGGAGTGTACGGTTAGACCCAGTGCAATTGTCTTCTTGGCTCACCTACACTACTGCCGCGACGCAAGAGATTATCCGTGCTAACCTGCACCGCTCACCGTTATATGCCGGGCTGATCGCGGGGCGCGGTCCGCGGTATTGCCCCTCGATCGAGGACAAGGTGGTGCGCTTTGCTGACAAGGAAAGACATCAGATTTTTCTGGAACCGGAGGGCTATGACACTGCGGAGGTCTACGTGCAGGGATTTTCCACCAGCTTGCCGGAGGACGTGCAGGTTAGTATGCTGCGCTCAGTAATTGGGCTGGAGCAGGCCGAGATGATACGGCCGGGGTACGCAATCGAGTATGATTTCATCGATCCGACACAGCTCACCCTCGCGTTGGAGAGTAAAATGTATGAAGGGTTGTTTTTTGCCGGACAGATTAACGGCTCCTCGGGTTATGAAGAGGCGGCCGGTCAAGGATTATGGGCGGGCATTAACGCGGGGGCAAGAGCTACAGGGAGACCGCCATTTATCTTGCTGCGATCGGAGGCCTATTTAGGCGTGTTGATCGACGACTTAGTGACTAAAGGCACGGGCGAGCCCTATCGCCTGATGACATCGCGAGCAGAGCATCGCTTACTATTACGGTTTGACAACGCAGAGGCGCGCCTCTTGCCCAAGGGTGTGGAGGCAGGTGTGGTTGCCTCGCGGGAGTTAGCTCGATTACGGCAGGATGAAGAGACCGTCATCCACTGGAAGGAGTACCTAGAACAACGGAAGGTTTCCCCGCAGGAGAGCGGTCTCGAACACACGACTACAGCTGCGGCATTGCTACGTCGCCCAGAAATTACTTGGGGAGAGCTAATGAGAGTAGCCCCCGAGCTGGCAGAGGTCGTTGTGCACTTGGCGCAACGCATTGCTATAGAGGTGAAGTACGCGGGGTATATTGCCAGACAATGTGATGTGGTTGAACGCTTTCAGCGCCTAGAGTCTAAGGCGATTCCGCAGGGAGTGGTTTACAGCGAAATTAGCGGGATTTCCCTAGAGGCGCGTGAGAAGCTTGCGCACGTACAGCCACGCTCCTACGGGCAAGCATCTCGTATTAGCGGAGTATCGCCTGCAGATATAGCAGTACTGATGGTGTACTTAGAGAAACCGCATGGATAGAGGGGAGTTTATTAAGGAGTGTGAGGCGCTAGGTGTGCAGTTGCCACCCAAGGCGCTCGGACAATTTTCCCTTTATCTTGAACTTTTACTTGAGTACAACGCTAAGTTTAACCTAACTACGATTGAACAGCCGGGCGAAGTTTGGCGCAAGCATTTCCTCGACAGCTTGTCAGCGCTGCTAGTACTTAAGCCGGAGGGACGGGTTATTGATGTTGGCAGCGGAGCTGGGTTCCCCGGGCTGCCATTGGCGATCGCCTGCGAGTCTCTGTACATGACACTGCTGGACAGTTCGGGGAAGCGCGTGCGTTTTTTGCAGGACGTCGTGGCTGAACTTGGCCTTGGTCGCACTGTTACGGCATTGCACTCGCGGGCAGAGGACTTGGGGAGGATGACGGAACACCGCGAGCGGTATGGTTATGCTGTTACGCGAGCTGTAGGTAGCCTAAGAATATTGGCAGAGTATTGTCTGCCGCTAGTGGAGCCGGGAGGATATATGCTGGCCATGAAGGGGCCGGCGGTTGTTCAGGAAATAGAAGGAGCGAGGAGAGCGGTCAAGTTGCTCGGCGGCGGAGAACTGACATCTTCCACATGGACACTGCCGGGGGCAGGAGAGCAACGAGTGTTAGTTACGGTTAAAAAATTATACCAGACCCCTTTTGTGTATCCTCGCCGCGCGGGTCTGCCGAGCAAACAGCCATTGTAGGGCTCAACGGCAGGCAGGAAAGAGGCAGGCGACGTAGAACAAGGCAGAGGGAGACTGCTTTTTCGGGGTAGAGGAGCGATGGTCATGAAGTGGTTTAGCGGCGGCCATGCCGAGCAAGTGCTGCAGATAAGCGTCAACGAGGTTCGGCCAAACCCCTACCAGCCGCGCAAAACTTTTGCTATGGACAGCATTGACGAGCTTTCCGCTTCCATAAAAGAAATGGGAATTATTCAGCCTCTAGTCGTGCGTAAGATGGGGTCTGTGTATGAGTTGGTGGCTGGCGAACGACGACTGCGTGCCGCGAAAGCGGCCGGGTTCGCGACCGTTCCTGTCGTGGTCAAACAGTACACTGACCGAGAGGTTGCGCAAGCTACCTTGATTGAAAACTTGCAGCGCGAAGACCTTAACGCATTAGAGGAAGCATTAGCCTACGATCAGCTGCTCTGCGATTTTAACCTAACCCAAGAAGAGCTGGCTAAGCGACTGGGCATGAGTCAGTCAACGGTAGCCAATAAGCGGCGTTTGCTTAAGCTGTCCGATGGCGTTAAGGATTTACTGGTTGCAGGAGCGCTTTCGGAGCGGCACGCGCGCGCGCTGCTTAGACTAGAAAGCCAAGAGGTGCAAGCTACGTTTGCTACTTTGGCGGTAAAAGAAGATATGACGGTTAAGCAGCTAGAGGAGGTGGTGGAGCGCTTTCTTTCTGGCGAAAGCGAGCGGGAGGCTGTGGCTACGGCGACGGTTAAGCCGATTAGACGGTTTTTTGTCAGGGATGTACGCATCTTTGTTAATTCTGTGCGCCAAGCGATTGACGTCATGAAGAAAAACGGTGTGGCGGCACAGGTAGAGGAGAGGCACGGGGAAACTCATTACGAATTTGTGGTGCGAATTCCTAAGTAACAGGTGAAGTGTGATCCACGCAGGACACTAAGGGCCACGCAGCATGGCGGAGTTAATGGATAATCACTCTTTGCACGCGGGATAATTACTCAATTGCTGGCGCGAATCGTATTGGCCGAGGGGAGTTTGTGATGTAATATGGCTTCGAAAGTAATGGCAATCGTCAATCAGAAAGGGGGCGTCGGCAAAACCACGACGGCAGTCAATTTAGGCGCTGCCTTAGCCGAGTTATCCCAGCGAGTATTGGTGGTGGACATCGACCCCCAAGGCAATTCTACTTCCGGGCTGGGTATTAACCGCTATCGGCTGAAAAAGTGCATCTATAACGTCTTAATCGATGGCATTCCCATCGAGGCCGTAATTCTGCCGACCACCGCACCGAAGATGGAATTAGTGCCGGCCACGATTCAACTCGCGGGCGCAGAGATAGAGTTGGTGCTAGCAATGCAACGAGAAGTAAAGCTGCGCGAGGCCTTACAGCCCGTGCGGCAGAACTACGACTACATCCTGATCGACTGTCCGCCTTCGTTGGGGCTGTTGACGTTAAACGCTTTGACAACCGCGCATGGCGTGTTGATACCGGTGCAATGCGAGTATTACGCTTTAGAGGGCTTGAGCCAACTTATGAACACAGTAGCTTTGGTACAGAAGCATCTGAACACCAGCCTAGTGGTTTCAGGCGCCTTACTTACTATGTTCGACCCACGCACTAACTTGGCCTCGCAGGTAGTGGACGAGGTCAGAGCATACTTCAAAGACAAAGTTTACGCAACGGTGATTCCGCGCAATGTGCGGTTGAGTGAGGCCCCGAGTCACGGGCTGCCTATCCTAGCTTATGATCCCAAGTCTAAAGGGTCAGAAGTTTACATGGAACTTGCTAAAGAGGTGATTGCGCGTGGGTAAGCCGCGGCTGGGCAAGGGGCTGCAAGCACTGATCACCGATATGTCAACGGCGACGGCAGACGAAGTTCAGCATATTGCCGTTGACCTCATTATGCCTAATCCCTATCAGCCACGACGCGCATTTGCGACGGAAGAATTGGCGGAGCTCGCAGCTTCCATTAGGCAGCACGGCTTGATCCAGCCCGTGACAGTGCGGTCGCGCGGCGGGCGGTATGAACTCGTAGTGGGGGAGCGCCGCTTACGCGCCGCCAAGCTTGTTGGATTGACGGAGATACCGGCTTTGGTTAAAGAGTGGTCTGACCGCGAAACCATGGAGGTCGTGCTCGTAGAGAACTTACAGCGCGCCGACCTTAACCCCATGGAAGAAGCCGCCGCCTTTGCGCAGTTGCAGCAACACCTAGAGGTTACGCAGGAGAACTTGGCGGAACGAGTCGGGAAGAGCAGGCCGTATGTGGCCAACGCGCTGCGTTTACTTACGCTTTCTCCCGCTGTGGCTGAACTTGTGGCAAGTGGAACAATCAGCGCCGGGCATGCGCGGGCTGTTTTAGCCGCACCGGCGGCTAAGCGGGAAATGCTGGCGCAAGAAGTAGCCGAGAGGGGACTCACCGTGCGCGAGGCAGAGCGGTTGGCGGCAAAAGCCACAGACAGTGTTTCACGTGAAACAATTGTAAAGAAAGCGAGGGCCGCACTACCCCCGGCAGAGCTTAGGGAGATAGCGCACAACCTGCGCGACTTGTTGCAGACGCGCGTGGAAGTAAAGGGCACTCCCACGCGAGGCGCTATCACCATTGCCTATTACAATGCCGAGGAGCTGGAACGACTGCGAGAGTGGTTTTTCCGCGCCGGTAGCTAATATGCCTAGTATAATCTATATGGACAACGCGGCTACGAGTTGGCCAAAGGCTCCCGGGGTCGCTCCGGCTATGGCCGCGTTTCTGACGCAAGGCGCGGGAAGCCCCG
>DBBC01000073.1:8113-18523 GCA_002292025.1 Firmicutes bacterium UBA994 | reverse complement strand
GCATATTCTTGCCGCCGGCGTGAAGGAGTATCAAGCTACTGTAATGGGTTGAGCTATGAACAAAAAACAAAAAACAAAAAGCAAAAAACAAAAAACGTAACTACTCCGCCCGTTCAGAGAGGGCATGATCCACGAAGAACACTAAGGTCATCTTTTCTTGCGTCTTCGTGTCCTTCGTGGATGGGTCCTTTTTTGTTTTTTGACTTTATCCACCCTTAAACAGAGCTGGGTAGTTACATCTAGGGGCAGGAATCGTGTCTTAAGCGCAGAATACTAGGACGGAGACTGTTGCTTGAGGGGACATGGTTATGGAACAGCAAATTGCGAACTACCTAGACTACCTTGGTCTAGAGCGCGGACTAGCCAAAAACACGCTAGAGTCATATGGCAGAGACCTGCGTCAATTCTCACAGTATGTCAGCTCAAAAGGCGCAAAATCACTAATCGCCTTGGATCGCGGGCAGGTTTTGCTATACCTTGACAGCCTGAGGCGACAAGGTAAATCTGCGGCGACAGTCTCGCGTAGCCTAGCGGCACTCCGCTCTTTTTTTCGTTTCTTGCACCGAGAAGGGGAGATTTCGAGTAACCCCGCGGCACTTTTGGATACGCCGAAAATAGGGAAACGCCTACCTCGGGTTCTGAGCTCCAAAGAGGTAGAGACGATCCTTTATCACCCCACCCCCTCTTCCCCGGTGGGTTTACGCGACCGCGCCATGTTTGAGGTTCTGTATGCTACGGGCATGCGCGTCTCTGAACTCATATCGCTACAGGTTGCAGACGTGAATCTCATCGCAGGATTGGCCAAGTGTACCGGCAAGGGCGGCAAAGAGCGCATAGTACCGCTGGGGACGGTGGCGATTAAAGCGGTAGAGGGGTACCTAAGCACCGGACGGCCGCGGCTGGTACGCTCCCGTGAAGTGCGCGCTCTCTTTCTCAACCGTCACGGGCGACAGATGACCCGTCAAGGGTTCTGGAAGCTGCTTAAGCAGCATGTACGGAGAACCGATATCAAGGCCGACATTTCCCCCCACACACTCAGGCATTCCTTTGCCACCCATTTGCTGGAGAACGGCGCAGACCTCAGAGCCGTGCAAGAGATGCTCGGGCATGCTGATATCAGCACAACTCAGATCTACACTCACGTTACGCGCACGCGTCTGCGTGAAGTCTACGACAAAGCTCACCCGCGAGCATGATTTAGGAGGCCGCATGCAACGAACCGTCGTCTTTATTGTACTGGATAGCGTAGGTATTGGGGCGCTGCCCGACGCGGACCGCTACGGAGATCTTGGCAGCAACACTCTTAAAAGTGTGCTGGATTTTACTCCCTCGCTCACGCTGCCGAACCTCACTGCGCTTGGTATGGGGGAAATCCTTCCTCATCCTAGGCTTGTTTCGTCGCGTCCACTTATCGGGGCTTTTGGCAGAGGCATGACAGCTTCGCCCGCCAAAGACACTATTACCGGCCATTGGGAAATGGCGGGCATTATCCTACAACACCCTTTCCGCACTTTCCCTGACGGATTTCCGCCGGACGTGGTGAGTGCCCTTTCAGAAAGCACCGGGCGGCAGTTTCTTGGCAATGTAGCCGCTTCCGGCACGGAAATCATCCGTGACCTAGGTCAAATGCATCAGCAGAGCGGTGCGCCGATCCTATACACTTCGGCGGATAGCGTTATGCAGATTGCCGCGCACGAGGAGATCGTGCCGCTGGCAGAGCTCTACCATATCTGCCAGGTGGCCCGGCAGCTGATGCAAGGAGAGTTAAATGTGGCACGGATTATCGCACGCCCCTTCAGCGGCGAGTGGCCCTACATCCGTACCCCCAACCGCCGCGATTTTGCCGTCTCGCCCCCCGGACAAACCATGCTGGATATTATCTCAAGCAACGGCATGCCTGTGATTGGCATAGGCAAGATCTGTGACATCTATGCCGGGCATGGTCCCACCCAGTGCCTAAAGACTAAGAACAACCGCGAGGGTATGGTCCTGACCGAGAGTGCGTATCGCGATACGCCAAGCGGGCTTGTGTTTACGAACTTGGTGGACTATGACCAGCTCTACGGCCATCGCAATGACGCCGAAGGGTACGGCAGAGCGCTAGGGGAGTTCGACGACTGGTTAGGCGGCTTCTTGACTAAATTGCGCCCTAATGACTATTTGTTCATTGCTGCTGACCACGGCTGTGACCCGCGTTATGCCGGGACCGACCACACACGAGAGTACGTTCCCATCCTCGTATATTCCCCCACCATGAGATCAGGGCGGTCTATCGGTGACCGAGCCACGCTGGCAGACATCGGCGCTACCATCCTGCATATCTTTGGATATAGCGAGAGACTGGCCGGTTCATCCTTTCACCGGGAAGAAGGTAGTTTGGCATGAAAATGTACGACATCATCAAGAAAAAACGCGATGGGGAGGAGCTCTCTGCCGCAGAAATGGCCTATGTAGTAGAAGGAGCTGTTACCGGCAGCATCGCGGACTACCAGTTGACGGCACTGCTGATGGCCATCTTCTTTCAGGGTATGGGGGAAAGAGAAACGGCGGATCTGACCGCTGCGCTGGCCGCATCAGGCACGCAAATTGTATTAGATAGTCTAAAGGCCGTAGATAAGCATTCTACCGGCGGTGTAGGCGACACAACGACGCTGATTGTCGCTCCGGTGGTCGCGGCGTGTGGAGTGCCTGTGGCCAAGATGACGGGGCGGGGACTGGGTCACACGGGAGGAACCGTGGACAAGCTGGAGAGCATCCCCGGGTTTTCGTCCGCCCTGCCGCCGGAGCAGTTTAGAGCGCAAGTCGCTAAGCTCGGTCTTGCGCTGGCTTCCGCTTCCGCGGAGTTGGTGCCGGCAGATAAAGTACTATACGCTCTGCGGGATGTCACGGCCACTGTGGAAAGCGTACCTTTGATTGCCAGCTCTATTATGAGCAAGAAAATAGCCGCGGGGGCAACGCATATTGTACTGGATGTCAAGTATGGGCGGGGCGCATTTATGCAGGAGCAGCACGCTGCGGAGCTTCTGGCCACAACTATGGTTGACATCGGGCAAAGGGTAGGGCGCCCGACTACCGCTATACTGACCAGCATGGACGCGCCGCTAGGCAATGCTATCGGCAATGCCTTAGAGATTAAGGAGGCACTCGCGATTCTTTCAGGTAGCGGCGGCTCACCGGATTTACGGGCAGTATCGTTGGCGATAGCGCGAGAAATGGTGCTTCACTATTACCCCCATTTTAGCCCAGACGCCGCACAGCATATGGCAGAACATGCCTTGAGCTCGGGTGCCGCCATGCAGAAGTTTGCCGCGGTGGTAGCCGCCCAAGGCGGCGACCTAACCCGCCCTCTGCCTACAGCCAGCCTATCGTATACAGTTACTGCGCCGCGCGGCGGATATGTTGCCGCAATAGACCCTCTGGCACTGGGCAGTATCGCGGTCGACCTAGGTGCGGGGCGGCATAAAAAAGACGACCCCATTGACTACGGCGCGGGGATGGTGTTGCACGCGAGAGTAGGAACTCGCGTCGCTTTCGGCCAACCCTTGCTTACTGCGTATGCGTCTGGAGTCGTATCCACTGAGACTCAAGCCGCACTCAACAGTGCCGTGCGCATTGCCGATAGCCTAGTTACTCCCACGCCCCTTATCCTAAAGACCGTTGCCGCAACAGCACCTCCCGATGTGCATTAATGTGGTATAATGGTGCAAAGGGGTACAGGAGGTGCGTGGGTGGAGGTTATTGTCTGTCACACTAACGCAGATTTTGACGCTCTAGGTTCGTTAGTGGCTGCCAAGCTCCTTCGACCAAAGGCATTGGCCTGCTTTCCTGGCCACATCAACAAGAAAGTAAAAGAACTCTACTCGCTGTATAAAGACAGCCTTAACCTGACGCTGTTGGAGCACGTTAACGTGCAGGAGATAACGCATCTGGTGGTTGTCGATACGCAGAGCGCGAACCGCATCGGCAAGCTGAAGCCTCTGTTTGCGCGCTCGGACGTAAAACTAACCATCATCGACCACCATCCGCGGCAGGAGTTATTGCCGGAGAGGGCTGCCACACAAATAGAGCCCGTAGGGGCGACCACCACTCTGCTCGTGGAAGAAATAATCGCGAAAAAAATCAACTTAACCCCTAGCGTGGCCACAGTGTTGGCCACGGGCATCTACTCGGATACAGCATGTCTGACAGCCAGCTACACGACAGCCCGCGATGTTACCGCTGTGGCTTTTCTTTTAACGCAACAAGCCAGTTTAGAAGTCATTGCCGCTTACACGCGCAGTCCATTGTCGGATGGGCAGCGCTCTCTTTTTGAGGAACTTCTGGCCTCATCACGGGACATCATGGTGAAGGAGGCCAAAATCAAGCTGACTACTTGCGAAGTAAGCGAATACGTAGATGGATTGGCCGTGCTGACCGGCAAGTTGGCGGAAATTGACGATTGTGATGCCTGTATTGCCGTCGTAAACATGGATGGCAAGGTGCATGTCGTGGGCCGGAGCAAGAGCAGCCGCATCGACATGCAAAAGCTTATGCAGCGATTAGGGGGCAACGGCCATGCTCAAGCAGCCTCAGCCACGCTCAAGGATGTATCCCGTGCTGAATTAACCCAGATAGAGGGCTTTCTGCAAGAGATTGTTGAACCGCCGCTGCAAGCGCGGGATATCATGAGCGCCCCCGTGCGTAGCGTTACCCCGGACACCACCATGGCCGAGGCCGGTCAATTGATGCTGCGCTATGGGCATAGCGGCTTGCCGGTGATTGAAGCGGGGCAGCTTATAGGCATTATCTCACGCCGTGACCTAGATAAAGCCAATCACCATGGGCTGGAAAACGCGCCGGTTAAGGGCTTTATGTCTTCACAAGTGGTAGTTGTATCTGCCGATGCTTCGCTGGAAGAAGTGCAGCGAATGCTTATCACCAAGGATATCGGACGGCTGCCTGTGGTGGATGAAAACGGTAGTGTGGCGGGCATTGTGACTCGCACCGACGTTCTGCGCACTCTCCACGGCAAGAGTTATCCCCATTGGTACCAAGCTACCTATCGCTCACGCCCCGACCAAGCGACACTGGAGGATGAGAATGTCACGCTAGCGTTAGAGTCCCATATCGGCAGCAGAACAATGGGTTTGCTGCTGCTTATCGGGCAGGAAGCCGACCGTCAAGGCGCACGGGCCTATTTGGTCGGCGGCTTGGTGCGCGACGTTTTTATCGGGCATGCGAATACTGACGTTGACATTGTTGTTGAACCTGCTGCCATACCGGTGGCGCAGAGCATTGCCAAACTCCTAGGCGCGGCGTGCGTGGAACATCCTAAATTTGGTACGGCCACCGTCACTCTGCCGCAGGGGGAAAGCATTGACTTTGTCACGGCTCGCACTGAGTTCTACGCCAAACCGGCAGCGCTTCCCGATGTAGAGAACGCCGGCATCCGCCAAGACTTGTATCGCCGAGACTTTACCATCAATACTTTAGCCGTGGTTTTGAACCAAGGTCAGTTCGGCACGCTACTGGACTTCTTTGGCGGGAGGGATGACCTCAGCCAAGGATTAGTACGTGTTCTATACAACCTCAGTTTTGTGGAAGACCCCACCCGCATCATTCGGGCTATTCGTTTCGAGCAGCGGTATGGGTTGCGTATCGAGGAGCAAACGGAGCGATTCTTGCGTAATGCCCTCGAAAATGGGGTGCTGGAGAAAGTGTCGCGCGAGAAATTGCGTGACGAGCTGCAGTGCATGTTGAGCGAGCCTGCGGCTGCGCACTCTGTTCTGCGCATGGATGAGCTTGGCATCTGGCCCCACATCCTGCCTGGGTTTATGCTTAGCGACAACCAAATTAGAGTAATGCGCAGGGTCGCTCAACAGAGCATCGACCTCGTGCTCGACCAGTTTGCCGTCTACATGGCGGTAATTCTCATGTACAAGCCTTTCCCTGAGTGGCCTTTGCTCGTTGAGTCACTGCGGCTGCCGCGCAAGGCCCGCGACGTGTGCCTCGAAGTTGCCGCTCACGCCGAGGCAGTCTCACGCGCGTTTCAAGAAGGGAAAACTTCGCTCGCTGATATCTGGCTGATGGTGGAAGCGCTTTCTGTCGAAACGCAATTGCTTATCGCTTCACTGCTCGGCCCGGACCTCTTCCGCCAGTTGCGAGCGCTATATGCCGAAGTTACCGAACGTCCGATGCTCAGTGGGCAAGACCTGATACAGCGCGGCGTCCCACCCGGTCCGATGATGGGGCGTATATTGGCAGAGCTAAAGAAGGCCCGTTTAGCGGGGCATCTCCGTACGCAGGAGGCAGAGATGGAGTTCCTAAACGCTCTGTTAGAGCGCAGTCTAAAGGGAGGAATCTAAATTGAACATCCCAGCGCTGCTACCCGATAATCTTATTTTCTTATTGCCGTCATTACTGCTGGCAATTACCATACATGAATTTTCCCACGCTTGGGTTTCTTCACGTTTGGGTGACCCTACGCCACGGCTTCAGGCCCGAACGACACTTAACCCGTTAGCCCACATTGACCCCATCGGACTGATTGCCGTGCTGCTGGTTGGTTTTGGATGGGGCAAAGCGGTAGAAATTGACCCAAGGTACTATCGCAATCAGCGGCAAGGAGTGCTGCTGGTGTCTTTGGCCGGCCCGGCCTCGAATTTGGTGATGGCATTTCTATTAATGTTTGGCTTTGTTCTCTTGCTAAGCATAAACCTAATAACGGAAACCTCCTTTGCGGCACGATTGCTGAGCGCAGGGTTTTCCATAAACGTTGTTCTTGCGGTTTTCAACATGCTGCCTATCCCGCCCCTTGACGGTTCCAAAATTCTGGCCAGTCTTCTGCCGCGCCGGTACGGCTATCGTTTTCAGAGCTTTACACAGCAGTGGGGGTTTTTCATTCTCATCGGGCTGATGGCGACAGGGTTAATCGGAACTATACTCAGACCTATGACTAACGCCCTGATTTTGGGAATGTTCAGGACCATTGTCGTATTGTTGGGGACTGTGATATGAGCGATGCCCTGTTGATTTCCATAGGAGAATGTGGCAAGATGATGTTGAGTCAACGTAGGAGGGATGAATTTTGTCCATTGAAACGCGACTAGCCGAATTAGGCGTAGTAATTCCTCAGGCCGCTAAGCCCGTAGCAGCATATGTGCCTGCTGTGCGCACAGGAAATTTGGTTTTTATCTCGGGGCAGTTACCCACAATTAACGGGGAGTTGCAGTATCGAGGGACCTTAGGGCATGATATTGATGTCGCGCAGGGCACTGCGGCCGCGCGCCTTTGTGCCATCAACGGCCTAGCGGCCCTCAGAACCGTTGTGTCGGATCTTAATCGAGTCACGCGCATTGTCAAAATCACAGGCTTTGTCAGCTGCACCCAAGAGTTTACACAACAGTCCAAGGTGGTAAACGGTGCCTCCGAGTTGCTGCAGGCCATCTTTGGTGAGCGGGGCACACATGCCCGTTCCTCCATCGGCATGTCTAGCTTACCCCTAGGTGCAGCCGTCGAAATTGAGATGGTTGTGGAAGTGGAGTAGAGTTTGGAGGAGGGCCTAGTGAGGCTACAGAAGATGCTCGCACAAGCGGGCGTGGCCTCGCGCCGCGCGGCAGAAGAGCTGATAACGCAGGGCCGAGTGCAAGTTAACGGCATCACGGTCACGACGTTGGGAACTAAAGTAGCAGAGAGCGATCAAGTAAGTGTGGACGGGAATCCTGTAGGCAGTCGTGAGCGATTAACCTATATAATGTTGCACAAGCCTGCGGGATACATCACTACAGCGCAGGATACACATTCCCGGCACACGGTGATGGAGCTTTGCGGCGACCTCGGTGTGCGCGTGTACCCAGTTGGCAGACTAGACCAAGCAACAGAGGGCCTCTTACTTCTTACTAATGATGGGGATCTTGCTAAATGCCTATTACACCCTTCGCAGCGTGTGGCCAAGACCTACTTGGTTGAAGTTTTAGGTGTGTTATCGAGCGTGGCGGCAGCTAAGCTAGAACAGGGCGTGCAGCTGGAAGACGGCATGACTGCGCCCGCACAGATAGAGACTGTCACGCCTACGGCAGAGGGAACGAGGTTTATGCTTACCATTCGCGAAGGGAAGAACCGTCAAATCAGGCGCATGTGCAGCAGCGTAGGGCATCATGTGACATATCTTAAACGCCTTGCGCTGGGGCCGTTGGCTTTGGGCAGCTTAGCCAAAGGTGCATATCGTCACTTGACTACGGACGAAGTGGCCTCTCTCTGTCATGCTGCCGGGAGGAATACCGATAGTATTGGCGAACAATAGTTGGCGCGGAGGGAGTGGCCGTAATATGCTCAGTGTGGCTATAGATGGCCCGGCGGGTTCAGGGAAAAGCACCGTAGCTAGGACCCTAGCGGGGGAGCTTGGTTTGCGGTACCTTGACACCGGTGCTATGTATAGGGCGCTCACGTGGCAAGCTCTCGAACGCGGTCTTGACCTGCGGGATGAGCGTGCCTTGGTTATACTGCTCGGTGAATTGCGATTTGCGCTTGTGTGTGGGTCTTGTCTTACCCTAAATGGTGAGCCGCTAAGCGAGGAAATTCGCTCCCCGCACGTAAACCAAGAGGTGTCCCGCGTCGCGGAGTTTAGTTCCGTACGCAAGCTGATGGTAGCCAAGCAGCAGGAAATAGCTACAGGGGGCGGCATCGTTATGGAAGGCCGGGACATCGGCACAGAGGTCATGCCGGATGCGCCTATTAAGATATTCCTTGACGCCGACCACGAGGAGCGTGCTAGGCGCAGGCTAATAGAGTTGCAGGCGCGCGGACATACAGCTCCGCTCACAGATGTAGCGCGACAGATTCAGGAACGTGATAACAAAGACAGCACGCGCCTAGCCTCACCGCTACGAAAAGCAGCGGATGCGGTTACCATTGACTGCACCCTGCTTAGTCCTGATCAAGTAGTACAGGCGATTATAAAGATTGTCGCTCAACAAGCAAATGCAAGCCTATAATATTTTGCGTACGCTTGCCGGGTCCCTGCTTTGTCTCTTATACCGCGTGCGCGTGCGCGGCAAGGAGAATATTCCCTTGACCGGCGGTGTGATACTGTGCGCTAACCATATTCACATGTTTGATCCCGTACTGATGGTTTTGGGGACACGCCGTCAGGTGCGCTTTATGGCCAAAGCCGAAGTTTTTTCTTGGCCGATAATCGGTTTCCTAGCACGCCTAGCGGGGGCCTTTCCGGTGAAGCGCGGAGACGCCGACATTCGGGCCGTCAAGCACAGCTTGCAGATACTCAGCAAGGGCGGAGTGTTAGGCATCTTTCCCGAAGGCACACGGGCGCGGGAGGGCGATGCCGGGCAACTGTTTCTAGGCGTGACCATGTTAGCGGAGAAAACGGGGAGTCTCATTGTGCCGGCGGCCATCGTCGGGAGATATAGATTTCGTCAACCGCTGGCCATAGCTTTTGGCAAGCCCTTCCGCGTGCAAGCTTTGTGCGAAGAAGGAAAGTATGACCGCCGCTTAGCTACCGTTCGCCTGATGGGTATCATCCATGAATTAAAGGCGACGCTCACGTGAGGGTGCTCATTGCCAACCCTACCGGCATGTGCGGGGGCGTCAGACATGCTTTAGAACTGGCGCAGGAAGTAGCAAGCAGACAAGGCTATAGCCTAGGTCCCGTGGTACATAACCCTCAAGTCACGGACAGGCTTAAAGAAAGCGGATTAGCCGAAAGCACCATCGACCAAGTGCCTATCGGCAGCGAGGTACTGATCCGCAGTCACGGGGCATTGCCTAGGGTGTATGAGGTGGCAAAAGACAAAAAATTAAAAGTAGTAGACGCAACGTGTCCGCACGTTTTGCGGCTGCAACGCGAAACTAGGTTAGCGGTGGCAGAGGGTTGGGAACCAGTGCTGGTAGGGGATAGGGAGCATCCTGAGGTCCAAGCAGTACTCGGGCATGCGGGCGGCTTTGTACATGTCGTGCGTGACTTTACAGAACTTGCAGCGCACGACCTTGCGGCGAAAGTGGCGGTGCTCGCGCAAACAACCACCCCGGTTGAGACTTGGCAAGCGGTGGTAGAGCATTTGTGCCGCAACGGGTACGAGGCGAAGCCCATTAATACTATTTGTGCGGCCACGCAAGAAAGACAACTTGCCACCTATCAATTAGCCGCACAAGCAGATATAATGATAGTTGTGGGGGGTAACAATAGTGCCAATACCAAAAACCTTACCGCTTTGTGTGGTCGGGTAGGCACACCCACTTATCAGGTTGAGTCACATGATCAGCTAAACCCGGCATGGTTTGTCAACAAGCGAATTGCTGGTGTAGCTGCAGGTGCTTCCACCCCTGAATGGATCATTAAGGAGGTCGTCGTCGCAATGGAGAACATGGAAAGCAAACTCCCCGAGGTGCCGGAAACAACGGTAGAGGAGCAGGAGC
>DBBC01000073.1:0-7700 GCA_002292025.1 Firmicutes bacterium UBA994 | reverse complement strand
AAACTCCCCGAGGTGCCGGAGACAGCGGTAGAGGAGCCCACGGAGAACAAACTCCCTGAGGTGCCAGAAAGCGAGGCACAAGAACTCACTGCTGCCAGTGAGTCCGCTCACTTTACCACGCTCAAACGCGGACAACTGGTTGAGGGGATAGTCGTAAGCGCGGATGCAGACGGTGTCCTAGTGGACATCGGACAAAAATCCGAGGGGTATATCAGCAAGAGCGAACTTAGTCATGACCCCAGCTTTAATCCCATCGAAATGTGCCGCATCGGTGAGACCATTAGCGCTGTAGTTCTCCGTTTCGACGGCAAAGAAGACAAGATATTTCTCTCTAAGCGCCGTGCGGTTGAAGAGCAGAGCATGGAAGACATCAGAGCTGCTCGCGATGCGGGGGCAATCTTGCAAGGCAAGATCGTCGAAGCGGTCAAGGGTGGCGTGATGGTTGATGTGCTGGGGATCAAGTCCTTTATGCCTGCGTCACACGTTGACTTGCGCTACGTGCCCGACCTCACTGCCTACATCGGCCAGACTGTGTCCGTGTTAGTTAAAGAGATTGAGGAGTCACGTCGTCGGGTAGTGGTGTCACGCAAAGAAGCGCTGGAGAAAAAGACTGAGGAAATTAAAGCCAAAACGTGGGAAGTTCTCATCCCAGGTCATCTCCGCGACGGCACGGTGCAACGGCTAACAGATTTTGGTGCCTTTGTTGACTTAGGCGGCGTAGACGGACTTGTGCATGTATCCGAAATCGCCTGGCAGCGCGTCAGCCACCCGCAAGAAGCGTTAACCGTGGGGCAAGAGGTCAAAGTGAAGATCCTCGGGGTTGACCGCGAAAAAGGCCGCGTTTCCTTGAGCATCAAGCAAGGCGAGGGCGATCCGTGGAACAAGATCACAGAGATGTTTACGGTGGGCGCGATTGTGCCCGGTCGCGTGGTGCGTACGGCAAGTTTTGGCGCTTTCGTGGAAATCGCGCCGGGGATTGAGGGACTCGTACACATCTCGCAGCTCGCCTATGAGCGCGTGGAGAAGACCGAGGACGCAGTGAGGCCCGGTGACCAAGTTACGGTCAAGATACTATCCATCGCGCCTGCGGAACACCGTGTCAGCCTATCTATTAAAGAAGCAGAAGAGCGTCCGCAACAAGATCGCCCTGACCGTCCCGAGCGCGGGGAGCGGCGCGACCGCGGCGAAAGACGCGGCCGTGATGAACGCAACCATAGCTACCGCGAAGAGAGCAAGGTCACGCTCGGCGATGTGTTCGGAGAGCTGCTGAAGAAAGACAAAGAGTAGTCATCCTTCACAACCTAGGCCTCAATGTGCAGTGCGCATAGGGGCCTAGTGCTGCTTTTTTGACACGCGCAGAGGAGTTAGCCTAGCTTGACGTCGCAGCAGCAGTGCGGGATAATGTGGGCTGAAGATGACGTTCCGGGAGGTCAATGTGCACAAAATCACAGAAGTATTGCCCGCTTCGCCCGCCGCCCGGGCAGGATTATACGCTGGGCAGAGTATTATCAGCGTCAACGGCAAGGCCATACGAGACATTATCGACTGGAAGCAGGCCTTAGCTCTGCCGGTCATGCGTATCGTAGCCTTAGATAAAGTGGAACAGACCTACATTGTCAAGCATGAATCCGGTACGGATGTTGGCCTGGTGTTCGACTCGCCTGTCATCGATCAGATCCACACTTGCCGGAACAACTGCGTGTTCTGCTTTGTACAACAGATGCCTCAAGGACAGCGCGATACTCTCTACGTCAGGGACGACGACTACCGGCTTTCACTGGTATACGGCTCCTTTGTCAGTCTGACCAACATCGACGATGAGTGTTGGGAGCGCATACTGCGCGAACGCATTTCTCCTATTTACGTGTCTGTACACAGCACTAACCCCGATCTGCGCGCCTTTATCATGCAGAACCATAGGGCTGCCGCTGTAATGGAACAGATAAAAGAGCTGGTGTCGCACGGCATTGCTGTCCACGCGCAACTTGTGCTGGTGCCTGGGCTTAACGATGGGCCGGAGCTCTTACGGAGTTTACTCGACCTAACGGCACTGTACCCGGGCGTGGAATCCGTGGCGGTAGTGCCGGTTGGTCTTACGGGCCACCGCACAGGGCTAATGCATCTGACCGGATATGACGCCGCTTCTGCCCGAGCCGTGCTCAGAGAGGTGTTCGCTTTCGGTACGCGCATGCGGCGCAAACACGGCGTAAGCGTGGTCTATGCCGCGGATGAGTTCTATGTTTTGGCGCAGGCAGACTTCCCTCGCCATACATGGTACGATGGGTATCCGCAACTGGAGAACGGAGTGGGGTTGTGCCGCTCCTTTATCGATGACTTTTGCGGGGAGTGGGCACGACGGAGGAATAAGGCTGCCCGTGCGCGGCCCGTCACTTGGGTCACCGGCGAAAGTGCACAATTCGTGATGCGGCGGCTGCAACACATTGTTAACCTCGAAGGCGGGGCGGTAGACCTGCTGGTAGCCCCCAACAAGCTTTTTGGCGGTTACGTCACTGTCACAGGCCTGCTTGGCGGGCACGATATTAAAGCAGCGTTGACAAGTGCCAACCTAAAGCCAGATACGCTCGTCCTTGTTCCGGACGTCTGTTTGCGCGGCAGTATGTTTCTTGACGGCTTAACTTTCAACGAGTTAAGTTCGCACTTCCCTGAGCTTGCGCTTATCTCATGCCCGACGCAGGGCAAAGAACTGGCCCGTATGGTCCAAGAGGGGTGAACCTAGATGGCATTTGTCGCTATCGTCGGCCGACCTAATGTCGGTAAGTCGACGCTGTTTAATTACCTAGTGGGCAAACGTATCTCCATCGTGGAAGACACGCCTGGGGTGACGCGCGACCGCCTCTACGCCGAAGTAGAGTGGACCGGCAGACAGTTTACCATGGTAGACACGGGCGGCATCGATACTTTGAGCGAGGACGTCTTGTTCAAGCAAATGCGGGTACAGGCAGAGGTGGCCATTGAGGAAGCCGACCTTATCGTCTTCCTCGTCGATGGCAGGCAAGGCGTGACCGCAGCCGACGAAGAAGTAGCGCGCATCTTGCGCCATACGCAGAAGCCCGTGCTCTTGGTCGTCAATAAACTCGATGTGGCGGCCCTCTTCCCCCATGCCGCAGACTTCTTTAAGCTGGGGCTAGGCGACCCTATGCCCATCTCCGCCGCGAACGGCATGAACATCGGCGACCTCCTCGATTTGATTATCGCACGGCTGCCGGCAGATGACGAACCTAGCTACAGTGACGACACTGTGAAACTCACCGTCATGGGCCGCCCCAATGTGGGGAAATCTTCGCTAGTCAATGCTATCCTAGGGGAGGAGCGCGTCATCGTCAGTGACATCCCCGGTACAACGCGCGATGCCGTGGATACATATTTTGAGCGGGGAACTAACAAATACGTTATTATCGACACCGCCGGCCTGCGTAAACAAGCCAAAGTCAAGGCAGACATAGAGCGCTACAGCGTTATGCGCAGCCTGCGCGCGGTAGAGAAGGCCGACATCTGCCTGATGGTGCTAGACGCCACCGAAGGCATCCTAGAACAAGACAAGAAGATCCTCGGCTACGCGCACGAAAAAGGCAAAGGCATCATCCTTGTCATCAACAAGTGGGACCTTGTGGCCAAAGATGACTGGACCGCCGACAAATTCAAAGAAAAGATCTACGCCGAAATACAGTTCGCCGATTATGCACCCTGTATTTTTGTCTCAGCTAAGACCGGTCAGCGCGTGTTGAAAATACTGGAGCTGGTATCCGCCGTGCATGCTGAACAGACCAAGCGTGTCCGCGCCTCAATATTGATGGAGTTAGTCAACGAGGCCACTGTCGTCACCCCGCCGCCGCAAGTGCGCGGCAAGAAGCTCAAAATCGGCTATGTGACGCAGACCGACATCAAACCGCCTACGTTCCTGTTCTTAGTTAATGACCCATTGCTGATGCATTTTAGTTACCTGCGCTTCTTGGAGAACCGCATTCGCGCTGTGTACGGTTTCTCGGGCACCTCTATTCGCCTGCTCACACGTAAAAAAGAGTAACACTCGCGCCCAGACTGGAGGAGTAACAGTGAATATCGGTATTATTGGCGGAGGCGGCTGGGGTACGGCGCTGGCTACCGTGGGGGCCAAAAATGCACAGCACGTAATCATGTGGGTGCGTGAGGACGCCGTGCGCGAGGAAATTCTGCGCCATCGCACTAACTCGAGCTTCTTGCCCGGGGTTAAGCTGCCCGAGAACGTTGTCCCGGTCGACACTTTTACCGATTTTGCGCAGTGCAGCCTCGTAATTCTGGCTGTGCCTTCAGCCTATATGCGGGCCACAGCGCTATCGGTGCGCGCCCACCTGCGTCCCGGCACACCAATCGTCAGTGCCGCGAAAGGATTCGAGCCTGATACCAATCTGCGTTTGTCTTTTGTTTTAAGCCAAGTTTTTGATGCTTATCATCCTCTGGCAGTTCTCTCCGGTCCCAACATCGCATTGGAAGTAGGGCGGGGCATACCCTCGGCCGCAGTCGTCGCCTCACCCGAGGCCCATTGTGCCACGGCGGCCCAACGCGCCCTCATGACCGGTACTTTTCGCGTCTATACCAACCGCGACCATATCGGCGTGGAGCTAGGCGGCGCCCTCAAGAACGTCATCGCCCTAGCCGCCGGTATCATCGACGGCCTAGGCTATGGGGACAACACTAAGGCCGCCCTGATGACCCGCGGCATGGCAGAAATAGTGCGCCTAGGCAGAGCCCTAGGGGCCGAAGCCGCGACCTTCGCTGGGTTATCCGGTATGGGGGACCTAATCGTAACCTGCACCAGCACGCACAGTCGTAACCGTCGCGCCGGTCTAGCGCTAGCGCAGGGACAGACCCTCGCCCAAGTGCAGGGCGCCACCCCCATGGTAATCGAGGGTGTCAATACTACCCATGCGGCGTATCAGCTGGCAGAGGCCCACGGCGTAGATATGCCCATCACCCAAGCGCTCTATGAGGTCTTGTTTAACCAGCGTGACCCGCGCGAAGCCGTGATCGGTCTTATGACACGCGCCGAAAAAAACGAAACCGAGGAGTCGCTGCCCCAGTTTGCGAAATAGTTATTATCCACGAAGGCCCGCTAAGATTTTCTTTTCGTGCGTCTTCGTGCCCCTTAGTGTTTTTGTGGAGTAGGCTTCACTCTGAACAGGTCGGTTTGCTTGCGTAATATACCACAGTAAGCTATAATTAGCACACGGCGGGCTGTAGCGCAGTTTGGCTAGCGCGCATGCTTGGGGTGCATGAGGCCGCAGGTTCAAGTCCTGTCAGCCCGACCATTTTTTTTGCCTTCTGATGTTCCTGCTTAATGTGCGTCTTCTTTTGCCCGGAAATGCTTGTGTAAAGCATGATTGACACACCTAGTGCAAAAGCGTCAATAAGTGACACATTGGCATAGGCAAGAACAACATTTTAGGTCACCGCTTAAGGCTCGGGACACGTGAGCTACCCAAGCAAGTACATATCCGACAAGTTCGAGGAGCGATACCGCGCCCTAGCGGCCGACGCCGACGGCGTGGAGGACAGGGACGCCTATGCCGAGGTAAACGTTTTTTTGTGCCGCCTTCAGCACGCTGGAGAGTTATCGCCGCAGCCGCGCGCAGAGAGAAAATCGGCACCGTCATAGACGATGCCATGCGCGCCATTGAAAAAGAGAAAAAGTTGTTTTACACCACGCAGATACCCGTTTCGCTGTGGTTTATCAGCCGCAACAAAAAGCAGAAAGGCCAGACCCTGTTTATTGACGCCCGCAAGCTGGGGACCATGGTTAGTCGCCGCCTACGCGAGATGACCACGGATGACATCGCCAAGCAAAACTTTATCCTCACCCCGGGGAGATACGTCGGCATTGAGGCACAGGCCGATAGTAGTAAACATAGTCTTCCTGCTTCGGCGTGACAAAAGACCCTAGGGTTTCCTAGGGTCTTTTGTCATCTTAAGCGGCAGTTACTCGACGTCAATCTTGATGGTACTGACTTGCTTTTCGTGCTTTGGCACGGTGAGCGTCAGCACGCCGTTTTCAAGCTTGGCCTTGATGTCACTTGCCTTGCTGTCAGCTAAGTAGATGCTCCTGCACATAGAGGTGAAGCGCCTTTCTCTGTGGAGGTAGTTCTTCTTCTCCGCGTTGATGTTCTCTGCCTTGTTCACAGAGATGGACAGCCTGCCGTCGTTCATATCAATGGTCACTTCGTCTTTTTGGATGCCCGGCAGCTCGGCGTGAATCAAATACTTGTTGTCGGCTTCCTCAACATCAACTTTAAACGTGTCGCGCATTAAACTTCTGCCCGGCAGCCATGTTTCAGTGAAAAAATCGTCCAGCATGTTGTGCAGATCGCCAAAACCAGTGCCTAGCACGCCGAGATTCCTTCTGTTGAATGGGACTAATCCTGCCATGATTACCAGCTCCTTCTTATTTGTTGTTAGCACTCACCTCGTGTGAGTGCTAACAACATCATAGCACGCCTACCCACACCTTGTCAACACGCCAGTCAAAAAATTGAAATCGTCAATACATGACACAGCAAAGGGATAACAATCGCCGCAAGCAGCAGGAATTTGCTGCCTTGTGGCTAAATATCTCCTAAGCGTTATCGCACTAATAGGTATGATAACGGCACATTAATTATCCGCTTGCTTCAATTTGGGGCATGACGCGGAACTTGGGGGGCACGCGCGCCATGGCTAAAACAAACGGCAACAACACGGCGTCCATCGGCTTCGAGCAGCAAATCTGGGCAGCGGCGGATATTTTGCGCGGTAACATGGACGCCGCCGAATACAAGCACGTTGTGCTGGGGCTGATTTTTCTCAAGTACATTTCCGACAAGTTCGAGGAGCGATACCGCGCCCTAGCGGCCGACGCCGACGACGTGGAGGACAGAGACGCCTATGCCGAGGTAAACGTGTTTTTCGTGCCGCCCTCGGCAAGGTGGGGTGTTATCGCCGCAGCCGCGCACAGAGAGGAAATCGGCACCATCATAGACGATGCCATGCGTGCCATCGAAAAAGAGAACAAACGGCTCAAGGACATTTTGCCGAAAAACTATGCCCGCGGTGAGCTGGACAAACGCCGCCTCGGCAACGTGGTCGACCTGTTCACCAACATTCAGATGATAGAGCACGGCGCAGATAAGGACATCCTCGGGCGCACCTACGAGTACTGCCTGGCCAAGTTCGCTGAGCGGGAAGGCAAGCGCGCAGGTGAATTCTACACCCCGTCCTGCGTGGTGCGGACACTGGTCGAAGTACTGCAACCGTTTACGGGGCGTGTCTATGACCCCTGCTGCGGTTCCGGCGGTATGTTTGTGCAGTCCACAGAATTTGTGCGCAGCCACAGCGGCAACATCGGCAACTTGTCGATCTACGGGCAGGACTCTAACGCTACCACCCGCAAGATGGCTTTAATGAACCTAGCCATTCGCGGCATTGAGGCCGACCTTGGGGGGCATCATGCCGATACCTTCTACAATGACCTGCACCCGACCCTAAAGGCAGACTTTATCCTCGCCAATCCGCCCTTTAACCTCGCGGATTGGAATAACGGATCGCTAAACGAGGACCAGCGGTGGAAATACGGCAAGCCCCCCGTCGGCAACGCCAACTTTGCCTGGCTGCAACATATGATTCACCATCTATCGCCCAACGGCAAAATTGGCATGGTGCTGGCCAACGGC
>DBBC01000118.1 GCA_002292025.1 Firmicutes bacterium UBA994 | reverse complement strand
TACTTGGTAGTGCCCAGCGGCAGCGGAGGCACGCATGCCGGCGTGCTGGTGGGTGTGGAAGGCACACACCTCGGCATCAGCGTGCTAGGCATCAACGTCAGCCGCCCTGACGCATTGCAGGAGAATCTAATCTTCGCCCTCGCTGCAGCTACTGCGGCTCATGTCGGCTGCCCGCCACCCCCTAGGAGCACAGTGCGCTGCTTTGACGCTTATGTCGGTGCAGGTTATTCGCGCCCGACACCTGAAATGGCCGAAGCTGTCACGCTCTTAGCGCGCACGGAAGGGATCTTGCTTGACCCCGTCTATACCGGCAAGCAGATGGCGGGCCTTATTGATTTGGTACGTCAAGGCTTCTTTGCCGTCAGTGACAAGGTGCTCTTTCTTCACACCGGCGGAGCACCCGCCCTGTATCACTACCGTGGGCAGGTGCTCAATCAGTAAGCATCGGGGATCAAGGATTGAGCACTTTTATTTGCAGTGCTTCCATAACATCGAGCGCGGCGTTATGGAGGTGCTCATCGTAGCTGGCCACGGCTGAGGCGTCGACCACGATGACTGCTTCCGGTAAGGCCGCCTTAGCGATGACAGCATTAGACAAAACACAGATATTGGTTACCAGGCCAGCAAACTCCACGGAGGTGTATTGGTTTTTCTGCAGTAGTTGCGCTAGGGCCATGGACCCAAAAGCAGGTTTCTCGATTACTATGTCTGTTTCGAGCGCACTGCTTCCAACGATACCGTAGAGCCCCCAGCCCAAAGTCCCTTTCACGCAATGCGGGATGGGGAGGTTGCGTCCTTCTTGCGTGAGTAGGTAGTCTTGGTTGTGGGTATCTAAAGTAAAAGCCACTTCGTGCCCGGCGTGACGATAGTCGGCAATCTTATTGGCGATTACGCGCTCAAGCAACTTAGCCTGCGGGAAGCCCAAGCTGCCCTCGACAAAGTCGTGCTGGTAGTCAACGACAACCAACAGCTTCCTCATAAGCATCACCCCTAGTCATGTGGTCTCCACTAACAGTAGCATAGCGAAAACAAAGCAAACGAGCAAGTAAGCGGTAATGACGGAGCCGACTGTTCACAGGTCAGCTGCAAGCCTCTGTCAAGCTACAAACCATGAGCTGATAGGAGAGAAGGATGTGCAAGTGAACAAGCAGTGGCCAGCCAACATCGACGAGTATATTTCCGGCTTCCCCACAGCGGTACAGGAACTGTTGCAGCAGATGCGTGCGACGATTAGAAGTGCTGCGCCAGACGCTAAGGAAGCGATTAAGTACCGTATGCCCACGTTCATACTAAGAGAGAACTTGGTGCACTTTGCGGCATACAGAAGCCACATTGGTTTCTACCCTACGTCATCTGGAATAGCTGCTTTTGCCGACCAACTGTCCCCCTACAAACATGCTAAGGGGTCAGTCCAATTTCCTCTCAACCAACCGTTACCGCTCGACCTAGTGGCGAAGATAGTCAAGTTCAGGGTCGCAGAAGTTCAAACTGTTTTTTGAGCCTTCCCCATGCCGAGCGCACGCGTTGCCATTGGGGCGCAGTGAGCGACTGTTCGGCATATTTGGCTTGCTCAAAAGAAGTTGATACTTCCCTCACATCCTCTGCCAAGAATCGTTGTTCCATTACTACCGAGTATTCGGCTACCGTTTCTTCGCGCCTTCTGGCGCGTCCTCTGCGTTGGCCCCAATATTCAAGCCAGGCAAAGACCTGATACACGTCCTGCGGGTTTGCGACAAGTGTCCGCCCGCTTGGGCGCCTTAACCTTGGCAAGCGGAATCTGAAGTTAGTGAAAGCTTGAGACAATAATGATTCCCTCTCTTCGCGCACCTCATCCTCACCCACCTTACGGGATGGGCGCAGCAGGAAGTAGGCTACAACCAGCATCACAACAATGAGAATGACAACCAGCCCTAGGGCCATAATTAGGTTTGGGACATGCTCCTCTATGGGGACATCTGCGGGAGGCGCCATATCCTCCGGCGGCACCTCGTCCTCCCTAGCCAAGTTGCCCAGCAAAAGCCGCAAGAGCAGAACCAGCCCGTGCGCTAGCAAACCAAAGGGGTAGAGAAGCAGCATGAAAATTTCTCGTGCCCACGCACCTAATGTGGCAAGTGTGGAGGAAAATCCGAATAATATCCCAGTTGAAAGCAGTCCCACTAGTATCAGTACTATAACTATGGTGACGCCTGCTGTTATGCCACTGGAACCGCTGCCGATACTCCCTACTTTAGCTTGTACGTCTAGGTCACGTGCTAGGGTCACGGCCAGAATCATGGCGATGAGATAAATCAATACATAAGGTGGTTGGTAGGTGTGCCCCAAAATTGCGGAGACAAAGACCACAATCCCAAAGAAAATACTTGTCAGAGTCATCAGTTCACGGGAATCGCGGTGGCTCCAGTCCCGTCTACCGAGGTCTAGGGATAGCATAATGGTTAAGAACACAGCCATGCTGAGGAGGGAGATCTGCCCTAGAGTTTGTCCCACAAAGAGGGGAGAGACAATTGCCAGGGCCAAGGACCAAGCGATATATATCACACGCCTTGCTTTCCCCTCTCTTCCGGCTAGGGCAAAACGAAATGTCAAGGAGAGAAGCGAGGCGGCTATGAGTAACCCGATGGGGAAAAGTGAGGCAGCCGTACCGAACTGCCGATGCAAGAAATTAGCCCAGAGGTACACCACGGAGCAGATAGCGATCGCGGCGAAAATCCTAGGCGACGCCCTTCGAGTCACTTTGCTGAGCATACTCGTCTCCTTTCCTGATCCACAGCATGCCGCAATCGGCCTGCAGTTCAGCTGGTTTGCTGCTGGTGTAAACAACTTTTAAGGGCACACCTCTGGCTTGGGCCTCGAGAATAGCCGCTGACACCTCCGCACCCAGTCGTGGCGTCACAAATACTAGGGTGGTACCGAAGGTGCGGTTTTCGAGGGCATGTTCGAGAAACATATGCGATCGCCATAGGGAAAAGGTGCTAGTTGCCGCAAGGGTCTCCAGCAGATTTGCCACTTGCTCTTCCCCTGAGCCCACAGGCAAGTTCGTGTCATAATCACTTGCAAGCACCCCGACGCTTAGACCTGCATTCAGCGCTGCGAGTCCTAAGCTGGCGGTGACAGAAATAGCCCACTCCGCCTCCTCATGGTCGATGCCGTGCCACGCCGGTTCGTTGGTGGTCAGATTAAGTATGAACTGTACGTTAAGATTTGCAGACGGCTCATAGACGTGAACCATATGTTGCCCAGCTTTAGCCGTCGCTTTCCAGTTAATGCGGTTGAGGGGGTCACCGGGCCTGTATTCCCGCGTACCCACAAAACGCAGCGGATCCTCGTGGATAAAGCTCTTGATGCCCCAGTCGCCCATGAGCGCGCGCGGCCTTATATCTAACTCCTCAAGGTCATACAATTTTGGGTACACGAGTAAGCTGGTGGTCTCAGTTATGGCTTTGCGATTGGTAACAAACCCAAAGGGGTCTGTCACCACGACCTCGGTTGGTCCGAACAGATACTTGCCCCGCCGAGGACAGATTATACGGTAGTGGCGACGCAATCTCTCCCAAAATCTAAGTCGAAACACGTTATGGATAAAAGTACCAGACAATGATGAAACAGTCTTGAATATGCCGCCGGACACGCCTAAGACATCGGAGATTTCGACGTAAGTCTCAAGCAGAGACACGGGGACAAACCCACGATTCTCAATTTCGAAGGTCAAGATAATGGTTTCTCCCGGCCACACTTGCCGGCGTGAGAGCCGCTGCCGGTATGTAAGGGAGGCCATATTCCACTTTGTCCATCTAGACGCGACATAGTCAAATGCCAAGAGAGCAGCGGCAAAAAGAACTAGTGCGCCCTGCCTAGCCACGACCCCGATGAAAAGTAAGGTCCAGAGCAGGAAGGCTTTGATTTCAGCTAGCCTCGTGGCTCTATCCATCGAGCACGGGAACGGGCGTGCTCTGCACAATACCCTCAAGTATTGTGCCGATACTTTGCCCGCGGAGGCGGGATTGGCTTTTGATAATAATGCGGTGAGCAAGCACCGGCTTCACCATGCGCTTGATGTCATCCGGGCGGACGAAACTGCGCCCCTCAATTAAGGCGAGAGCCCGAGCCGCGCGCATCAGCGCCAGAGACGCTCGGGGACTGGCACCGAGACGCAAATCTTCATGACTACGCGTAGCCCGGACTATGCTGAGAAGATAAGTGCCCACGGCTTCGCCGACATGTACGCTTAGGGCAGCCTGGCGAAGGGCTCTCAGGTCCTCCGGGGTGGCCACAGAGGTCAAGCTATCGAGGGGATTGGTCAATGCGAATCTTTGTAGCATACTGAGTTCTTCGTCGAGCGCGGGGTAACCGAGGTCGAGGCGGAGCAAGAAGCGATCTCGCTGCGCTTCTGGCAAGGGGAAGGTACCCTCCTGCTCAATGGGGTTTTGTGTAGCGAAGACGAGAAACGGCTCGGTGAGCTTTCTGGTCACGCCATCGACTGTAATCTGCCGCTCTTCCATGCACTCCAATAGCGCCGACTGGGTACGGGGATTGGCCCGGTTTATTTCGTCCGCTAGGAGTACATTGGTGAAGGCCGGCCCGGGCCTGAACTCAAACTCTGCCTTGGCCTCATTGAATACGTTCACACCTGTGACATCCGAGGGCAACAAGTCGGGGGTGAATTGCACCCGGCGAAAATCCAGTTCAAGCGACTTGCTTAGAGCCTTGGCCAGCATTGTCTTCCCTGTGCCAGGCACGTCTTCCAGTAGAATGTGCCCCTCACATGTTAGTGCTACCAGCGCCATAGTGATGACATCTTCTTTACCTACGATGACCTTGGCGATGTTGCTGCGTATGTTCCCCGCGATAGTCTCCGGTCTCATCAAAACACCCTTTCTTGAAGCATTAGGGACGGAGCCTTTTGCTTCACGCCGTCACCCGCAACGCTTGTTCCAAACCGCTGAGTGCGGTCAGTTTTAACTATATCTTGTTTGCAGCAAAAGTTCACGCTTCTACGCCTAAGTATGCTCCCCCAAGCGACGGCGGTGGAGCTAGGTTACGGTCTGAGGGTAAAGGTTACTTCGTTGGTTGCTGGGTTCCAGTGCACAACATATCCCAATGTTTCCGCCAAGAAGCGAGCAGCACAAGCGTGCGTCCGCCGATGACGAGCGGGGCTACATCTAGCGCGGACAAGGGGGGACAAGGGGGACGGGTACTTTTGTCCGCTTCATGGAAACTAAACTTAGAGCATTTGTCTTCAAAACCATGTTATGCCTGCACCTGCGGCACTAGGATCGCGATCTCGTCTCAAGATTAACCAGAGCGGAGAAAGTAAACTCAGTCAGTGAAAAAACGAACAGCAAGCAACAGAACACCATAAACACGAAAAGTTTCGCAGCGTTATTCGCCAGTCCTCGCCTTTTTCTCTGCTAGTGTTGCCCTTGAAGCAAAAGGCTCCGTCCCTAATGCTTCACCAGTCGATGGGAGTTTGGCCGGTGTCGCGCAGAAAGGCGTTGGCGCGCGAGAAGTGTCGACAGCCAAAGAACCCGCGGTGGGCCGAGAGAGGGCTGGGGTGAGGTGCCTTGAGGACTAGATGGTGCGGGTTGGTGACCAGCTTGCCTTTGGCCTGGGCGTAGTTGCCCCACAAAAGAAAAACCACGGGATTGCGTTTTTGGTTCAACAGAGCCACCACGCGGTCGGTAAACTGCTCCCACCCTTGCTGTGCATGGGAAGTAGGGGCATCAGCACGCACTGTCAGTACGGCGTTAAGCAGCAATACGCCCTGTTTGGCCCATGTTTCTAAGCAGCCATGTCGAGAAATTTCGCAGTGCAGGTCGTCGCGCAGCTCATATAGTATGTTCCGCAATGAAGGCGGAATAGTCGCCCCTGCGGGAACAGAGAAGGCGTAGCCATGTGCTTGGCCTGCGCCGTGGTACGGGTCCTGTCCCAGAATCACGACCTTCGTTGCTTGGTAGCCGGTTGTACGTAACGCGGCATAGATCTCTGTTGCCCGCGGATAGACCGTCACGCGGGCGTACTCCTGTTTAAGAAACGCCCTTAAGCGCAAATAGTACGTCTGAGAAAACTCCTCCCGCAGCAAGGCGTCCCAGTCGTTGCCAAATTTTTGCATATATGCACACCTTTCACTTGACAAGTTTGATGTTTAACCTATTATAAAAAGCAGCGGTATCCCATGAAAAGAGGTGAGCTGTTTGCAGAAAAGCCACGTGATCGGAATCTGCCTTGGTGCTGCTAACATTAAGGTAGTGGAGGGACAAAGTACAGCCGGGAGTTTTACCTTGCTGAGTCAGTATACTAGGCCTCATAACGGCAATGCCCGCAACGTGCTGCAGGAGCTGTTGACAGACATCGTTAAACCGGAATCACGCCTAGCGGTGACAGGGCAAAAGCTAAAGGAGCAGGTGCGCCTGCCACAGCTCTCTGAGCTTGAGGCCACCGAACTAGCCCTCGGTCACCTGCGTGATCGGCTCCCGCGAGCAGACGCCGTCGTCAGCGCCGGCGGCGAAAACGTCTTAGTTTACCAGCTGGATAGGGACTACAGAGTGGTGGCCGTACATACAGGCAATAAATGTGCCTCCGGCACGGGCGAGTTCTTCTTGCAGCAGGTCCGCCGCATGAACGTAACCCTTGACGAAGCACAAGGGCTAGCCGCAGCCGGACAGGATGCACCATACAAGATTTCTGCTCGTTGCTCCGTGTTTAGCAAGAGTGACTGTACCCACGCCCTTAACAAAGGCACCCCTAAAGAGCGTGTAGTGGCAGGCCTGTGCCGTATGGTAGCGATGAAGATCGCCGAACTGCTAAAAACGACCGGCGCCCGGAGTGTACTGTTGGCAGGCGGAACGGCTAAGAATCAAGCAGTGGTTGACTACCTAACACGCGACGGCTTTTTAGTCTCAACCCTAGAGTCGGGAGAAACCCTAGAAGCCTTGGGGACAGCCTTATGGGCTATCGAAAACGGCAGTCCACTACCTCAAGCAGGGCTTTTTGCGGCCGGCGCCTCTGCCTTTGAGTTTTTGGCACCGCTCGCAGACTCCGCGCACCGCGTAACTTTTGCCGAGCATGCTTGGGGGAAAGCCGCCCCACAGGACACTTGCATTCTCGGACTAGACGCCGGGTCTACCACCACTAAAGCCGTACTGATGCGGGTGAGTGACAAGGCTATAGTAGCCGGAGCTTATCTGCGCACCAACGGCGACCCCATCGCCGCTTCCCGCGAATGTTACCGCAGCTTAGCGTCACAAGTGCCGGAGGACATCAAGATCATTGGGCTGGGTGTAACCGGTTCCGGCCGGCAAATCGTGGGGCTGCACGGCATGACACAAGGTATTGTCAACGAAATTATCGCCCACAACACGGCGGCAGTGTTCTTCGCAGCCGACGTCGACACTATCTTTGAAATCGGCGGGCAAGACGCCAAGTACACCTATACGGCAGGCGGCGTACCGGCGGACTACGCTATGAACGAGGCCTGTTCAGCAGGCACAGGTTCATTTCTGGAGGAAGCCGCGCGCGAGTCGCTGTCTATAGCCACCGAGGAAATTGCCGCCTTTGCGCTCCGTGGGCAAAAGCCGCCTAACTTTAATGACCAGTGCGCCGCTTTTATCGGCAGCGACATCAAGACGGCTATCCAAGAAGGCATATCCCACGATGATATCGCTGCGGGGCTGGTCTACGCCATTTGCCTTAACTATCTCACCCGCGTCAAAAGCAGCCGCAAAGTGGGCAGCAAGATCTTTATGCAGGGTGGGGTCTGTTATAACCGCGCGGTACCGCTGGCTATGGCCGCGCTGACAAAACGAGAAATTATTGTTCCGCCTGACCCCGGCCTGATGGGCGCTTTTGGCGTGGCGCTGGAGGTGCAGGCTAAGTTGCGAGATGGGTCACTTGAGCCAAGCAGCTACTCGCTTAAAGACTTGGCAGAACGCAAGGTCAGCTACGGTCGTTCTTTTATCTGCCACGGAGGTGCCATTCGCTGCGACCGCAAGTGCACCATCGCGCAAATTTCGGTTAACGGCAAGACGTTTCCCTTTGGCGGCGCCTGCAATAAGTATTACAACGAGCGCGTAAAGCAGCACCCGGATGTTGCTGCGCTGGATTTAGTGGCTGCGCGTGAAGCACTCCTCTACGACCGGCCTCTGTCACCGGCACAACCTAACGGCAAGACTGTAGGAGTCAGCCTGGCGCTCATGACTAACAACCTCTACCCGCTCTACCATGCCTTCCTCACGGGGCTGGGCTTTAGCATAGTGCTCGGCAACGAGCTAGACCTTGCGGGCATAGAACGCAGGCGTGCGCCATTCTGCTACCCCGTGGACATAGCACATGGGTTGTTTATGAATTTGCTTTCCAAAGCGCCAGATTATGTTTTTCTGCCGCACGTACGCGCCACGCCGGTAGAAAACGGCGCATTGCCAGGCACCACCTGCCCGCTAATTCAGGGCGAGCCTTATGTGCTGCGGCGTACCTTTGCGGCTGAACTTAAGGGCATCCCTCTGATCGCACCGGTACTGAACATGCCTAGTTCCTACAGCGAGGCAGAACAGTCCTTTCTGGAAGCAGGCAAAGAACTGGGGGCGACCGAGCGTGCCGCCCGGGAAGCTTTTCAAGCCGGGGTAGAAGCGCAGCGGCAATTTCACTTGGAGCTAAAGCGCATGGGTCGGGCGGCACTTGATAAAGCGCAAGCACTGGAACGACCTACAGTTGTCCTCTTTGGGCGCGGATATAACGCGCTGGCGGCGATGGCTAATATGGGCATACCGGGAAAATTCGCTTCGCGCGGCATCTTGACGGTGCCCTTTGACTGCCTTGACACTGACGGTGAACCGGCGGTGAGCAGTATGCACTGGGCAGCCGGTCAGAGCATACTTAAAGCGGCGAGGCAAATCAAAGACAGGCCCGGCGTTTTTGGCTGTTTTATCACGAATTTTAGTTGCGGCCCGGACTCCTTTATATTGAGTTATTTTCGCGATGAAATGGGAGCGAAACC
>DBBC01000004.1 GCA_002292025.1 Firmicutes bacterium UBA994 | reverse complement strand
GTAATCCTCTTTGACTTGGACGGAACGCTGACTGACTCTAAGCTGGGTATAACTAAGGCCATTCGCTATGCTCTGTCAGCGTATGGTATACAGGTAGATGACCTCGACAGCCTACGTCCGCTGATTGGCCCGCCACTGTATGAGTCCTTTCAGGAGTTCTATGGGTTTAGTGCAGAGCAGGCTTTTCAGGCCGTGGACAAGTACCGCGAGTACTATAGTGATACGGGGATATTCGAGAATATGCTTTTCGGTGGAGTTACTGAATTGCTGCAAAGGCTGACCGCCGAGGGGAAACACATAGCCATGGCCACATCGAAGCCGACTGTCTATGCGGTGCGAATCGCGCGGCATTTTGATATCGCGCAATACTTCAAGTGCATTATGGGCAGCGAACTAGATGGCACCCGTATACGTAAGGGAGAGGTAATTGCTGCCGCGCTGCAGGAGCTAGGTGTGCAGGACTTAAACACGGTAGTGATGGTTGGCGACCGTGAAAACGATGTGATCGGTGCGCGCGAGAACGACATTGATTGCATCAGCGTGCTCTATGGTTATGGTAGTCGGGCTGAGCTTGAGCAGGCCGGCGCAACTGTGTTTGCCGCCAGTGTTACGGAGCTAGGCCAGCTGCTCAAATAGGCAAGCTTAGACAAAGAACAAAGGGGACAGGTAATTTTGTCGGCCAAGCTGGCGTTTACTCGAGCGTGGCAAGTGAGTGGGCTGAAGAACGAGAACTAGATGTCTGCAACAGTTGTCCGCACACGCGCGAAATGTGACTATCTTACAGGAGGCCACAACATGGAGCAACTGGGACGTATCCTGCTTACAGTGGGTGGTGTGCTGCTGTTGTTGGGAATCATCTTTACGCTGGGGGGACGTTTCGGTCTAGGGCACCTGCCGGGGGACATCGTCATCCGGCGGGGGAGCTTTGTTCTCTACGTCCCGCTGATGTCAGGACTTGTCCTCAGCCTAGTGCTTTCTCTGCTCCTGTACCTGTGGCAGAGGGCAAGATAGTAGCGTGTGGGCTGCTTCATCCCTCAAGAATTAAGGGGCAGCCGCGAAGCGGCTGCACTTGTGCCTAGTGCCATGGACTAATTACAAATCGTTAAGCTATGTCGAAGCGGTCTGCGTTCATGACCTTGTTCCACGCTGCTACAAAGTCATGCATGAATTTCTCTTGGCTGTCGGCGCCGGCATAGACTTCGGCGATGGCCCGTAGCTGGGAGTTTGAGCCGAAGATGAGGTCTACGCGCGTGGCCGTCCACTTGAGGGTTCCTTGCGCGCGGTCGCGCCCCTCAAAGATATCCTCGTCGGTCGCGCTGGGTTTCCAAACAGTGCTCATGTCGAGCAGATTCACAAAGAAGTCGTTGGTCAGCGCTTCCGGCCGCTGAGTGAAGACGCCGTGGGGGGATTTGCCGACGTTGGTGTTAAGTCCGCGCAGGCCGCCGAGCAATACTGTCATCTCGGGGGCGGTTAGCGTCAGCAGTTGCGCGCGGTCAACGAGCAGAGCTTCGGGCGTGACCGAGTACTTGGCTTGCTGGTAGTTGCGGAAGCCGTCGGCTTTGGGCTCCAGTACGCTAAACGATGCGGCGTCGGTTTGTTCTGCGGTGGCGTCGGTGCGCCCCGGGGTGAAAGGCACTGTCAGGGCGTAGCCGGCATTCTTGGCCGCCTGTTCAATTCCCGCTGCGCCTCCGAGGACTATCAGGTCAGCCAGTGACACCTTCTTGCCGTCTTTTTGCGCCTGATTAAAGCTTTGCTGGATTGCTGTCAGCTTAGCCAGCACAGACGCTAACTGCTCGGGCTGGTTGACTTCCCAGTCTTTTTGCGGCGCTAGGCGAATACGCGCCCCGTTGGCACCGCCGCGCTTGTCGGAACCGCGGAAGGTCGAAGCTGAAGCCCAAGCTGTAGTCACAAGCTGCGACACTGTGAGTCCCGCGGCAAGAAGCTTCTGTTTTAGGGTCTTGATGTCCTCTACGTCGATTAGGGGGTGGTCTACGGCTGGCACCGGGTCTTGCCAAATAAGTTCTTCCGCGGGCACTTCCGGTCCCAGATAACGCGACCGCGGCCCCATGTCGCGATGCGTGAGCTTAAACCAAGCCCGCGCAAAGGCATCGGCAAACAACGCGGGGTTGTCGCGGTAGCGCAGCGCGATGGGCTTATACACAGGGTCCATTCTGAGTGACAGATCCGCGGTAGTCATAATGGGAGCGTGGCGCTTCTTGGGGTCGTGCGCGTCTTCCACTGTCTTAGCCGCCTCCGGGTCGGTGGGTACCCATTGATAGGCACCTGCCGGGCTCCTGACCAAGTCCCAGTCATAGCGGAACAGTGTTTCTAAATAGCCGGTGTCCCATTTAGTGGGGTTGGGCTTCCACGCGCCTTCGATACCGCTGGTGATGGTGTCGCCGCCTTTGCCGCTGCCGAAGGTGCTCATCCAGCCTAGGCCTTGTTCTTCAATGCAGGCACCTTCAGGCTCCCGGCCGACATGCGGGATGGCGGGAGCGGCGCCATGGCACTTACCAAAGGTGTGCCCGCCGGCGACTAACGCTACCGTTTCTTCGTCGTTCATGGCCATGCGCGCAAAAGTCTCTCTTACGTCTTTAGCGGAACCCAACACAGTTGGTTGGCCACCGGGGCCTTCGGGGTTGACGTAAATCAGACCCATTTGTACGGCGGCCAGCGGGTTGTCAAGCTTGCGCTCGCCGGAATAGCGCTTTTCGCCGAGCCACTCGGTCTCTGTTCCCCAGTTGACGTCTTCTTGCGGCTCCCAAACGTCCTCGCGCCCGCCGGCAAAGCCAAAGGTCTTAAACCCCATAGATTCTAGTGCGCAATTACCGGCAAGAATCATCAGGTCAGCCCACGAAATTTTGTTGCCATACTTTAACTTAATGGGTTGCAGCAGGCGGCGCGCCTTATCGAGATTGGCGTTGTCCGGCCAGCTGTTAAGCGGGGCAAAGCGCTGTGTTCCATCACAGGCGCCGCCGCGCCCGTCCCCCATACGGTAGGTTCCTGCGCTGTGCCATGCCATGCGGATAAAGAGCGGTCCGTAGTGCCCGTAGTCGGCCGGCCACCAATCCTGCGAATCAGTCATCAGGTTATACAGGTCTTGCTTGAGTGCCTTTAGGTCAAGGGTCGCAAACTCTGCCGCGTAATCAAAGTCTTGGCCCAGAGGGGTGCTAAGTGCTGAGTTCTGATGGAGAACTTTCAAGTTCAGCTGATGGGGCCACCATTGCTGGTTGGTAGTGACGGCGGCGGGTTTTTGGCTGGTATGGCCTGTGACGGGGCATTTTTTTTCATTCATTGGGGAAGCCTCCTTATTTGAAGTATTGCGCAGACGTGCGCATCATATGCTTTTAAAAGATACAGGGGAATGCCGCAAGATTGCAACCATTACAAGGTAAGAATAATGTAAAAAAACCGTTATGTCAAGGCATGGGAATGCTTGGCTGTCGACGCGGTATAGATTTCGACGCCGGCAGTTAGTGCCCAATATCGAGCGCACCCTGCCTAAATTCAGGCGTTTTTGTGTTGCATAGAAGTATAAAATAGCATACGCTTAAGCAAAGTAACTATTGCTGCCGCAAGGAACGACCAAATGCCAAATATCAAGTGCCAGACCAAATAACAAGGAGGAACTAAAATGTCAAATGTTCGCGTAATTATCTGGGGACTCGGAGCCATGGGCATCGGCATGGGCCGCATGATTGCCGCCAAGCAGGGGATTGAAATTGTGGGGGCTATCGATACGCATCCGGAAAAGGCACAGAAGCAGCTCTCGCAAGTATTAGGTGTTGCAGCGCCAGACGTAGAAGTGACGAGCGATCCGACAAAGGTTATTAAGCCCGGCGCGGCCGATGTAGTGCTGGTCTGCACCGGTTCGTTTACGCGCGAGGTGTACCCGCAGCTGGAGCTTGTGGCCAAAGCCGGCATCAACTGCATCACCATCGCGGAAGAGGTGGCTTACCCGGCCGCGCAGGAGCCCGCTCTCGCGCAGTCGCTGCACAAGATGTATGACGAAGCCGGCGTCACACTGCTTGGCACCGGCATTAACCCCGGCTTCGTGCTCGATGCGCTGATTATCGCCCTCTCCGGCGTTTGTACGCATGTGGAGAGCATCAGGGCGGTGCGCGTCAACGACCTCGCGCCTTTTGGCCCCACTGTGATGCGCACGCAAGGGGTAGGCACTACGCCCGCGGAGTTCCACAGCGGTATCGAGTCGGGCAAAATCGTAGGACACGTCGGTTTTCCGGAGTCTATGAGCCTAATCGCGACTGCGCTGGGCATCAAGCTAGACCGGATAGAGCAGGTCAAGGAGCCGATTATCTCCGATACATACCGTGAGACTCCGCATGTGAAAGTAGCACCGGGCATGGTAGCGGGCTGCAAGCATATAGCTTACGGTTACAGTGGCGGCAAGCTGGTGCTGACGCTGGAGCACCCGCAGCAGATTAGGCCCGAAGCGGAGAGCGTCAACACCGGCGACTATATTTACATCACCGGTGTGCCTAACATCAGCATGGCCATTGCCCCCGAGATTCCGGGCGGTATCGGCACCATTGCCATGACGGTTAATATGATTCCGGCCGTAATCAACGCCAGCCCCGGGTTGGTGACTATGGCCGACCTGCCCATCCCCCGCGCGCTGATGGGGGATATCAGCGCGTTAATTAAGAGGTAGTGACATGGACATCCATGTAGGTCAATGGGTGGAGATTAGCTGGATAGCGATTACAGCCAATGAGCGCGCCGGCAACGTCCCGGAAAGCACACGCCAAGTGCCGCTGGTGGCACGCGTGAAAGGCTTTGCCTTGGAGCGAGCCGAGCTGGGGGACGAGATAGAGGTAGTATCTCTTGCCGGCCGCAAGTTGCGCGGCACTTTGATCGATGCCTCACCCCGGCACAGCCACGGCTTTGGCGAGCCGCAGCCGGAGCTCTTGCGTGTGGGTAGCGAGTTGCGCCGGGAGCTAGAGGCATGACTAAGTATAGCGACGTCTATGCGCGGCGCGGCGAGATTACCGAGAAAGCCACAGGCTTTAACTACGCTCAGTTTGAACTTGGCGGGCTCGCGTTTGACTACGAAGGCATGATGGCAAACACCGGCTACACTATTGCCGAGATAACGCGCTTGCAGCGCGATGTGGGGGTGGGAGGCACCCCGCTGTTAGAACTAAAGAACATCACGCGACTGGCGCGA
>DBBC01000155.1 GCA_002292025.1 Firmicutes bacterium UBA994 | reverse complement strand
CGTGCCTCCTGGGACGGCGGTCAGTGCAATTTCCCGCGCCCGCTGCATGGCGCTGGCTGTGGGTACAGTCGTCAGGCCTGTATCCTTGTCCTCATCCTTGTCCTCATCTTTATCGTCTTCCTCATACTTGTCATCGCGCTCCTCTTCACTCCGGTCCTTGTCCTTATTCCGGCCTAGGGCGCGTCCACGGGTTTCGGGATGCCTTTTTTCTATTAAGTCATCTAAACCCCCGAGTGTGGGGTCACTGGCGATAGCCGCCTGGACCTTGGCCAGAGCATCGGTGCCTGAGACACCCATCTCCCTTAGATCTATGAGTACCGATACAATCGTGCTGTGTTCGCTCAGAGTAGGGTCAGCGGCAATCGCCATAGTGACAGCCGCCATGGCCTGCTCCGGTGTAAATCCGCTCTCAATTAAGTCGATAAAGTCAGCTACGAGGGTGGTGACTTCGCTCAGAGAGGGGTCGGCTTTAATGGCTTTTTGCAGTACCTGTAAGGCCGTCGCCTCACTTATACCCTCTTCACGCATGTCGAGTAAACTTTCCGCGATGTCTTTGATTTCTTTTCTAAACCGCTTGGCAGAAATACCTTCGCCTGTCAGTTGCGCAAACAATGTTACCAGTGTCTCATGCGAGATGCCTTCAGCGACTAGCTCGGCATACAACGACGGCAAAACACCCAGCTTCCTCCCCGCCTCGGCTAGCGCGGCAGACGCAACTACAGTGCCCACCGGCACAGCGGTAGCAGTTTCATGGATATGCACTTTCATTACAGCCTGTGCTCTTTCCAGCAGCGGCTTGAGCTGCTCCGGGCTGGTACCGGGAGCAGGATGGGCGGTAAGCAAGACGCGGCGCTCGGGGGTCAGCAGCCCTGCGGCTTCAATCTTAGTCGTGATGGTTTCCAATGCCTTCTCAAGCTGCATATTGCGAAAACTCATGCCGGTGAAAATCTCCTGAGCCTTGCCTTCCCCAAGTTCTACGGCCAGTACGCGGTTCCTTGCGTCCACTGTGAGGGTTAGATTAGGGTTAACTTCCAAGGTAATGTACGCGAACGCGGGGCGGACGTTGTAGCCCAAGACAAACCCGGATGCTATAAGCGCTACGACCAGCACAGGCACCATAAATTTCATTTTTCCCTTTAACATTATTGTCACCTCTTAAACATATTGAGACCCGAGTCTCTTGTTCTCATAAGTGACGCCGCGGGAAAAGGTTGCAGCCATACAGAAATTAATTTCCGCCTTCCTCTTCTCCTTCTTCCTTTTCCTCTTCTTCTGTCTGGTCATCGTCACTCTGATCGCGATGGTCGGGGCTGTCATCCCCACGGGTGCCTTCGTTTCCGCGAGGGTCCTTGTTGTCGCGTCCGCGCTCCTGCTCTTTATCGGGCCTGCTTTCTTTTGTCTCGTCCTCATCGCGCTCATCTGCTTCGTCCTCGTCATCCACGCGCTCTGTTTCCTCGCGCAACTCGCGCACAGCTTCTTTTGCCTCTTGCCCCTTTTCTATCCGTTCCACAGCTCTCTCAATGCGCGTGACAAGATTGCGCGTGCTGTGCCCTTTTACGAGCAGGCTCTCGATAAGCTCTGCCGCCTCGCCCTCTGAGATGCCAAGCTCCAGCAGCTCGGCCACAAGGTCCATAAACTCGCGCGTTTGATCATCCGTAAGTTTGCCGGTGGCTTTAAGCCGCGTTCCGGCCGCTACCAGCGCACGCATCCCATAGGCAGATATGCCTGCCTTAGCCACGCGAGCGTACTGCGAAGGCCTAAGTGCACCCTGTTTTGCCACTGCGTAGCGCACGCGGTCGATAACCAGACCGTGCGTGGTGACGGCGCCGGCCAGCAGATGCTGAGCGTGAAGAGACGCTGCAGTTTGTGTATTAGACAGCAATCTGTCAATTACTTCTGGCTGAGCATCACCTAGGGGGGAGACAATCAGCCAGATTTCACTTGAGTGGTTGAGCGGGGCAGCGCGGTGCAACCATTCTAGCACTTGCGGCACTACGCGAATTGCCGGTTGTCCCAGCACGTCAAATCCCTGTAAGGCCAGTTTGGCCTGCTCGTCTAACGGCTCGATGTTAACGACCTGTCTGCGACTATTGACGGTCAAACGAACCGAGGGGTTAACTTCTATTTCAAGGTACGCCAAGGCAGGCAAAGGCCTAGGCATAAGTTGCCACGATAGTACTGCCAAGAATGCAGCCGCTACTAGGGCATAGCGCCACCAAGCCGTGCTATTAGTTGTGCCGCGGCGAGTGGGGAGAGCCGCCTCTGCTAACAGCCTAGACTTCAGTTGTGCCTTAAAGAGGGGGTTGTCAATATGCGGCAGCGTTATAGTTTCCAGTTCGGCAACAAACGCTTTGTCGTCGCGTCCTTTACTCTCCATAAGTTCCCCTCCTCCTCTCTGCATAAGGCGGGTTTTCGCTAAAGGTTGCACTGCGCTTTGCCTCTGTCAATGCTTGCCTTAACTTGTCTAACCCGCGATGCAGCAGGGATTTTACTGTGCCCTGCGGTTTGCCAAGGACGGCGGCGATGTCAGCTATTTGTTTGCCGGCAAAAAAACGCAAGGCCACGACTTCTTGGTAGTGCTCAGGCAAGGCCTCTACCGCCTGTCGTACAGCTTGGTATGCTAAGTGTCTTTCCAATTCCTCTTGGCCCGCTAACGCTTCGCGCTCCACATCGCTTTCGCTGGCTGGCTCAAATCCTTCCTCTTGCAGAGTTTCTAAAGAAACTGTTCTTATGCGCCCACGGCGAAAATAACCTGCCATCTCGTTGATGGCAATGCGATATAGCCATGCTGAGAAAGGCACGCCCTGCCACTTAAACTTACTTAAGCTTTTGAGCGCGATAAAGAACGTCTCACTTACAATCTCTTGTGCCGCTTCCACATTGCCTGTGCGGCGGAGTATGTAACTAAAGATAGCGTCATAGTTTTGCTCATAAAGCAGGCCAAACGCTTCAGGGTCACGCTGGGCCCTTTCCACCAACTGTTTCTCCTGCTCTAGGTTTTGCGTAGCAATTATAGCCCACCCACCCTTCTCATCGCATGAATTCTCATGTCTTAGGAAATTCATCTATAGTCATGCTACCATAGATGACGTCCCGATTGATACTATGACAACAACTCAGTATAATGAAGCCACGGGGGGGGCTGACCATGTATAAGTTGCTGCTAGTCGATGACGAAGTAAGCTTTCTCAAAGGGATTGCCCTCAGTTTAGAGCAAGAAGGTTACGCAGTGCATACTGCTTATGACGGTCATGCGGCGCTGGAAGCCTTTAGCACGCTTGCGCCTGATTTGGTCATACTTGACGTGATGCTCCCCTATCTAGATGGGTTTACGGTGTGCGAAGCCATCAGAAAAAAGGCTACAGTCCCCATCCTGATGCTAACGGCTCGTAGCGAGGACGTCGACAAAATCCTTGGCTTAGAAAAAGGTGCCGATGATTACCTAACCAAGCCTTTTAACACGCGCGAATTGATCGCGCGTATACGCGCGCTGCTGCGTCGCAAAGAATGGGGAGGCAGTTTAGGCGATGAGCCGCGTGTCAATGTGGGTGACTTAACCATTGATACCGCTAAACGCAAGGCGATGATCAAAGGGCGCCCAATAGAATTAACCAACAAGGAATACGACATTCTCATTACTTTGGCGGCCAACCGCGGGAAAACAGTTTCACGTGAAAACCTGCTGCAATTGGTGTGGGGGTATACCCATTTGGGCGACTTGCGCAATGTCGATGTGCATATAGGGCGCTTACGCGGGAAAATAGAAGAAGACCCAACTAATCCTAAGTATGTGCTGACACGGTGGGGAGAAGGGTATTATCTCCGGGGTTACGACCATGCGGATTAGCCTAAGATTGCGCTTGCCGCTCACTTACCTGATTGTCATAGTCATGGCTGTGGGAGGTTCGTGGTTGATAGTGCGCCAATTCTTACGGGATCACTTACTCGGGGAGCGGCAGGCCGCACTACTAAGCCAAGGCAGCATTATTGCTAATAGCGCGCGCGAGGCCATGCATGACCCGAACCTCGATCTAGGGCGCATGATGCGTGCCTTTGCTGAACAGTTGCGCGCCCGCGTCATCATAGTTGACATGCAAGGGCTGGTGCTGGCCGATGCCTATGATGAGCTTACCGGGCATGCTTTGGCTCATCCCGCACTACCACGAAGTTTGCGGGGCAAGATCGAAGTCTTAGAGCGGCAGTCGCCCGACGGACAATCGACTCTATACGCTTTGACGCCTATTTTCCGTGAACAGCGTGGTGAAGGTGATCCGGTGCCACTACCGGGATGGCGCGTGCAAATCGGGGTAGCGTTTATTGCCAGCAACCTAGATGACGTTTATGCCTCACTTGACCTGATGGAACGGCGGTTGGTGGTGAGCAGCGCGGTCGTAGCCCTTATCGCCGCGGCCATGGGGTTGTGGATGGCGTCAAGCATCACCGCGCCGCTTATGGCTTTAACGCAAGTGGCGGGGAGAATGTCAGATAGAGAGCATGTAGCCACCATACAACCTAGCGGCGACCAAGAGGTCTATGAGCTGGGACTTGCCTTTAACCAAATGAGCGACAGAATACAAGCCTTAGAGCGAGCGCGCATGCGCTTTATTTCCGATGCTTCACACGAAATGCGCGCTCCGCTTGCGGCCATGCGAGCTTTGGTCGATCCGCTGGTGGGCGACCCCACAATTGGTGTGGACAAACGCCAAGAATTCTTGCTCGACTTGGCGAGCGAAATAGATAGGCTTAGTAGTCTCGTTGCCGACCTGTTACAGTTGGTGCGCCTCGACAGCCGCATAGCGCTGGTGCGCGAACCATGCGACATGGCCAATCTGACGCGCCGGGTGGTGTCCAGTTTGTCGGCGTTAGCCAGAGCTAGGCGCGTCGATGTCACCACTAACATCCCCCCGGAACTCACTTGCGTAGGCGACGCAGCCGCCCTACATCGGGCTATTTTCAACATTGTAGATAACGCCATCAAGTTTGCCGACCATGCGGTGCACATTGCGCTTAGCTCTAACGCTGAGGGGCTGTTGTTAAGTGTCGTTGACGATGGGCCGGGGATACCGCTTGCGGCCAAGGCGCGAATTTTCGAGCGCTTCTTTCGGGTTGATGAGTCTAGAACGCGTTCCACAGGCGGCAGCGGACTCGGGTTGGCTATCGCTTACGAGGTTATGCAAGCGCATGGCGGGCACATTCGCGTGGAAACTGCGCACGGGCATGGGGCTACCTTTTTGTTGAGTTTGCCCAGCCCAGAAGCATCGCAGACTGTCTAAGTATCCGCTGATATCATTTTCTGTTCCGCGCGTTCAAGATAATACACTGCGCCAAAGGCCAAGCTTCCCATCAGGCGCAATGCTGCCGCCACTAGGAATGCGGTCTTATAGCCAAACAAGTTAAGCATGGCTACGCCAGCTAGCGGGGCGACCATCGCGCTGGCATTAATCGCGGTGTTGTAATAGCCGATGTAGGTGGTTCTCTTTGCTTCCGGGGTCATGTCAAGGAGGGTATTAAAGAGTGACAGCATCACGCCGGAGAAGATCACGCCGGTAAGGATGTTAAAGAAGGCGATGGTGACTAGGCTGCGCGAGTAAGCGTAGATCAGGGGAACAATAAAAATGCCCAAAGTGGAGGCAAAGAGCGTTCTTAACGAACCGTGCCGTTGCGAGTACCTTACCCAGAAGCCATAACCCAAGAGCGAGCCGCCGGTATTGCTAAGAGACAAGATACTAATCCACAGATTGTTAGCCCCCAGCTCTTTGATTTGGTAGAGTGTAAACAACGGCCAAGCAACTTGCCAAGCGAAGTGAAAGAACAGCGAGGTCCCCGTAAAGCGGAGAAAACGCTTTTGGCGAGCCATTGCCTTGATGTCAGCTGCAATTGAGCGCGGTAAGGCCGGCAGAAAACGCCGCCAATGTATGTCGTGCTCCTCCCGCGCCCCACTCTCAGGCACCAGCTCCTTCAGGCGCGAAAAAACCCATATCTCCCCTATAGCCAGCACAAAGGCCAGTGTGAACATGATGCTGTATCCGAGAGGGTGCGGCATTATGTCTAAAGCGCGGCCTGCGGCCAACACCGCCAGCGTGCCAATGATATTCATCAGTCTGTTGCGGTCAGCGAATGCCGCCGCTCGCCGTTCACTGGGCACGACGTTAGCGATAAAGCCCTGCCAACCAACGTTGCTTATCGCCCCTGGAAAGTTCATGGCGGCAATAAGAACAACTAAAATAGTAGCGCGGCTATCCGCAGCAAACAGGGGGATCAGGGCGAGGAGAAAGAAAAATAGGCGATGTGCCCACATAAAGACTGCTGTGATGCGCTGCTTATCACTGCGGCTGTCAACGTATTTAGCGCCGGGGATCATAGCTAAGAGGGCTACCAGTGCCGGGGCGGAGGATAAAAGACCGATTTGGTAGTTGCTCGCCCCTAAGCGCACGGCAAAGATGCCGATAAACGGCCCTACGAGGTTTTGCGCCAGTGTGGACACCACGCCGTGGTAGTTGTTAAGCCGAATGTTTGTCGCTAAAGTGTCACTGGTACAGCCGGACAAATCGGCTTTCAACAGAGCTAACCAGTTGCGGAGGACTTTTGTGTGACGTGAAAATGAGTTCAGATTATACCCCTCCTGCTCGCCCGTACATTTTCGACCTCATCCGCCTCACTCCTTGTACTATGGTATACGAATTACTTATGTTATGGCAACACAAAAACTCAGTATGCTATACTTCTAGTGTCTCGAAAAAACGTTGGCGAGGTCGAGGTGCGCAAAATTTGCCGATCGCAGAGCAACCGGAAGCTTTGATATTGCCCACTCTCAGGCAGAACATAGTGCGCATTGTGTGGCCTGCGACTACGGAAAGCGTGCTGCAAATGCTGGTCGGTATAGTGGCCACAGCCATGGTTGGGCACCTAGGAGCAGAGGCGATAGGGGCAGTGGGCTTGTCGACCCGTGTGACGCAGATTGTCTGGGCCCTGTTCTCCGCCGTCGGGACCGGTGCTACCGTGCTGATAGCGCGTGCCGTGGGCGCGAATGACCGTGAGGCCGTAGAACGCACCGCAGTGCAGGCGCTAGTCCTAGCCATTGCCGTGGTGTCGGTGCTGACCGCACTCGTAGTATGGCAGGCTAGGGGCATTATGTCTGGGTTGTTCCCGGCTCCAAGCGGAGTGCTTGACTTGGGATTTATGTACCTGTCTATAGTGGCGTTAGGGATGCCTTTTATGGCGATAATGCAAGTGGCGGGGGCAATTATGCGCGGCGCGGGCAACACACGCACACCGATGGCAATTGCCTTCGTAGTCAATGGTATAAACGTGGGTCTGACCAGCATCCTGATCTACGGGCACTTTGGGTTGCCGGCCTTCGGTTTACGAGGGGCGGCCGTGGCGGTAGTTGTTGCTCAGGCTGTCGGCGCAGTGCTGGCTTTCTTGACGTTGACGCGAGTCCACAATATTATCTCGGGCAGCGCCGCCCGGCGTTACAGGCCGCAGGTATTGACAGTACGGCGCATTCTCGCCATTGGAGTGCCTGCTGCCTTTGAGATGATTTTTTGGCAAGCAGCGAACATTGTGTTGATGCGTTTGATTATCCGGTTCGGCACCGCTGAACTGGCGGCACATCAGCTTGGCCTTACCGCTGAGTCGCTGAGCTTTATGCCGGCTGTAGGCTTTGGCATAGCAGCTACAGCACTGATGGGGCAAAGTCTGGGGGCAAAAAATCCCCGCTTAGCGGAGCGCTATGTGGCTGAGACTGTGCGATTGTGCGCACTGCTGACCGTATTCACGGCGGGCATACTTTTTTTCCTGCCGGAGGCGATTATGGATGTGCTGACTAATGATGCCGAAGTAATCAGGCTGGGCGCAATTTATCTGCGGCTGATGGCCCTCGCTCAACTGCCGCAGCAAATTGCCGGTGTGCTCAATGGCGGGCTGCGCGGCGCGGGGGACACCAAGGCGCCGATGGTTATAGGCGGCGTAGGTCTCTGGCTGGTCAGATTGCCGTTGGCTTGGGCGCTCGGCGTCGGCTTAGGGCTTGGCATCAGGGGAGTGTGGATAGCCATGACAATCGACCTTTTTCTGCGTTTCGGGGCAAGTACGTATAGGTACTATCGCGGCCCGTGGAAGCGGGTTCTTGCCACAGGCAACGAAGACTAGGGGGCCTAACATAGGACAGAACGGTGCCGCCAAACGGAGAGGCGCGCGCCATTAAGAGAGAGGCAGGAACTTTTGGAAAAACAACAAGAGGCTCCGTTGTGGGATGCCATCGCCAGACATAGTGCGCAAGGTCTTTACCCCTATCATGTGCCTAGCCACAAGGCCGGACGCGGACTGGACCCATCTTTTGCTGCGCATATGGCGGAGTTTGACCTGACGGAGCTGGCCGGGCTAGATAATCTTGTGGCGCCTGAGGGCCCTTTAGCTGCCGCTGAAGCTCTGGCCGCAGTGCTGGTGAGTGCAGAAGCTACATACTTTACTACTAACGGCAGTACTGCAGGTGTGATTGCCGGTGTGCTGGCTCTGGCTCCGCCCGGCAGCACCATTGTTTTGCCCGCGACGGCGCACCAGAGTTTTCACCATGCGTGTGTGCTGGGAGACTTAAGGCCGATATTTCTGCCGGTGGAGCTGCACCCCGAACTGGCTTTGCCCATGGGGTACACGATGTCTTCGCTGCGCACGTGTTTAGCGGAGAGGCGAGCGAGTCTGGTGGCAGCGGCTTCGCCCACTTACCACGGGGTGTGCAGCGATATACCCGCAATTGCTAATCTCTGCAAGGAATACGGAGTGCCTCTGCTGGTAGACGAGGCTCACGGCACCCATCTCTTGGTCAGCGACACCGCGGTGCAATCCGCAGTGCGGTCAGGAGCTGATATAGTGGTGCAGAGTGTGCATAAAACAGGCGGAGCTCTGACAGGGGCGGCGTGGGTGCACTGCTTCAACCCACGCTTCACAGAGCCGCTGAAGCGGGCGTTGCGGCTGGTGCAGTCCACTAGCCCCTCTTACCTGCTGCTGGCCTCACTGGATTTGGCAAGAAAAACGTTGGCGACAGAAGGCGCGGCGCGTTTTTGTCTAGCCCGCCGGCATGCGGATAAGCTTCGTGCGCTGCTTCCCGCCGTCTCCTTTCCCGCGGCTTGGCAGCAAGACCCTCTGCGAGTCGTTTTTGATGCTCGCCACTTCGCTATGAGTGGATTTGCGCTGGAGAGAACGATGCGCGCCTACGGGTTGGTGCCGGAAATGGCCGACTTTTACACGGTGACGCTGGTCGTAGGGCTCTCTGAAAGCGATGAAGGAGCGGACAAACTTGCCATCCTTGCTCGGGACTTGCCTCGTGCGGCAGTGGTTTCCAAAGTGCGGTTGGTGCCACAACAAATGGAGAAGCGAGTGCCAGTGCTAACACCACGGCAAGCATTTTACAGTTTGCGTAAGTGGGTGCCTCTGTCTGATGCGCGGGGCGAAATATGCGCAGAACCTCTGACCCCTTACCCGCCCGGCACGCCACTTTTATGGCCTGGTCAGCGCGTCAGACAGGGGGACATTGCCTACATAAGCGCCCTGCTAAGTGCAGGCGGGAACTGCAAAGGCATCACTCCTACGGGGCAAATACCGGTGATTGCAGGTGAAAACGGTGAGTAGAGGACTTTTTATCTCGCTCGAAGGACCAGACGGATGCGGCAAAACTACCCAAGCACAGGCACTCCTGCGCGAGTTGCGGCTACAGGGGAAGACAGTGCTTTTCACGCGTGAGCCGGGGGGCACAGCGCTAGGGGAGGTTATTCGCGACATACTTCTCTCCTATCGTCATGCCAATATGTGCTCTCGCGCGGAGATGCTCTTGTATGCGGCCAGCCGGGCGCAGCATGTAGAGGAAGTCATTCTCCCCCATTTGCGCGATGGTACTTTCGTTATCTGCGACCGCTTTATTGATTCAAGCCTAGTGTATCAAGGTCTAGGCTTAGGCCTGCCGCTTACCGATGTTTATGGCGTTAATTTAGTGGCTGTACAGGGGTGTTTGCCCGATCTTACAGTGACCTTTAGGGTCAGCGTGGCCTCCGCCTGTGCGCGCCTGCGAGCCAAGCAGGCCGAGACTGCCAGCGGGCCTGACCGCATCGAGGCGCGCGGTATCCCATACCTTACTAAAGTGGTGGCGGGGTATGGTCAGTTGGCGGCCATGTTCCCGGAACGCATCGTGGAGATTGACGCGGAGCGTGACCCCGCGAGCGTAACACGTGATATAATAGAGAAAATACACACGTTAGAGAGGAGCGTCAAGGCATGAAACTAGTTGTTGCCGTGGTACAGGATAGGGATAGCCAGCGCCTAATCGAGAAACTCGTCAGCAAGGGGTTGCGCTCCACTAAGCTCGCCAGCACCGGCGGCTTCCTTAAGGCGGGTAACACCACTTTGCTTATCGGCGTAGAAGACGACCAAGTAGAGAGTGCGCTTGCCGTCATTCGTGAGACTTGTAAGGCGCGCGAGCAGTTGGTCACGCCTGTGGTGCCTGCAGGCGGCGGCGCGGCAGAGTCCTACGTGCCCTATCCCATAGAAGTGGTAGTAGGTGGCGCAACAGTCTTTGTCGTAGATGTAGAGAAATTTACGCGCTTCTAGCTTGGAGGTTTGCAAATGTTCCAAGGTATTGTTGGGCATAGTTTGGCGCTTCGCCTCCTCGCACGGGCGCTAAACACGGGGCGTATTGCCCATGCGTACTTGTTTGTCGGTCCAAGCGGCGTCGGCAAAACCAAGATTGCCCGTGCGGCAGCCACAGCCATAGTAGGCGGGGCAGAGCGCGCGGAGGCTAGTTTACACCCGGATATCCGAGAGGTATATCCGCAGGGCAGTAGTCTGCGCCTTAGCCAAATTAAGGAGCTCACCCGAGACGTCTTACTGGCCCCGGTTTTGGCTAAGCGCAAAGTATATATCCTACACAACGTGGAAAAGTTTACTGCCGAAGCGGCCAACAGCTTTTTGACCACACTCGAGGAACCGCCTGCCGGGACTGTCTTTTTCCTTTTGGCAGACAGGCCCGGAGTCACTTCGACTATTGTTTCGCGTTGTCAAGTATTGCGCTTTGGATTCCTCACCGTAGCGGAGACTGTGTTGGTGCTAAAGCGTACAAGTTCCCAAACGGCAGAACTTGAAGCAGCCGCCCGGCTTAGTTTTGGTTCGCCCGGGGAGGCGCTGCGTTTGCTCGAGCCGGGGGTTTTAGAACAACAGCGAGAGATGGTCGCACTGACGCAGTGCTTTATGGAAATGACCGGCGCAGAGAAACTAAACCGTATGGCCAGTCTGGAGGAGAAAAAAGATGATATTCACGCCTATATCACTTTTTTCGCATTGTGGATGAGGGACATGTTATGTTTAAAGCTAGCATTGAATGAGTGCCTAGCGCTGCCTTACCGTGAGGAAATAGAAGCTCAGGCCCGCCGCCTAGATCTTAACGTAATTACCTCACGCCTTATGCACTTGCAAGAATTACTTACGCGTTGGAGCCCCGGCACTAACAAACGCCTAGTGCTGGACCAGCTTTTCATGGCGCTGAAATAGAGGTGAGCATATGCCGAATGTAGTAGGCATTAGGTTTAAAAGCGGAGGCAAGGTGTATCACTTCGACGCGGGGGACATTCCTCTTATGACAGGGGATTTCTGCGTCGTAGATACGGTACGTGGTCAGGAGTATGGAGAAGTCGTGAGCCCGCCGCGCGCGGCAAGTACCGCCAGCTGCCGCGACACGCTGAGGCCGGTCCTGCGCAAAGCGAAGCCTGAGGATGAGTCGCGGGTCGCGTCCAATCAGCACTTTAAGCAAGAGGCCTTTACCGTCGCGCAAGAGAAGATCGCGCTCCATCAACTGCCGATGAAATTAATCGACGTGGAAATCGCCTTCGACGGCGCGAAGATTCTTTTCTTCTTTACCGCGGACGGCCGCGTAGATTTTCGCGAGCTGGTGAAGGATCTGGCGCACGTGTTTCGCACGCGCATTGAACTGCGGCAGATTGGTGTGCGCGACGAAGCAAAGATGATTGGCGGGTTAGGGTCCTGCGGCAGAGTATTATGCTGCAATACTTTCCTTGGGGACTTTGCCCCGGTTTCAATCAAGATGGCGAAGGAACAGCACTTATCGCTAAACCCCGCTAAAATCTCAGGCTTGTGCGGGCGGCTGATGTGCTGCCTGCGCTATGAGAGCAACCTCCCTGAAGTTTTGGCTGCGCTTAGCACAGATAATCGCTGCCAGTGTGAGGCGTGTCATCGCAACTGCGCGGGAGAACAGCACGCGAAATGATCCACGAAGCACACTAAGTGCACCAAAATTAGTGACTCTTAGTGTCCTTCGGGACAGCACCTAAATGCCGCAGGCGCCTACTGAATACTGTGATGCCTGAACAGTTACAGGTGCCTAACCTAAAGAGGAGATGAGTGTTCGTGATAGGCAAGCTCTACGTCTGCGCAACACCGATTGGCAATTTGGGGGATGTCTCCTCTCGTCTTTTGGACACACTCAAAGCAGTGGACTACATTGCGGCTGAAGATACCCGGCATAGCGTGAAGCTCTTACGCCATTTCTCACTCCACACTCCTCTTTTTAGCTACCACAGGCACAGCGGTAAAGCCAAACACGCAGAGATCCTTCAGGCACTTCATGCAGGCAAGCAAGTCGCGCTTGTCAGTGATGCGGGTATGCCGGGAATCTCTGACCCCGGCGAAGAACTTGTCCGCGACGCCATCGCGCAAGGCATTGCAGTTACCGTGATTCCCGGTCCCATGGCTGCGGTAGCCGCGCTGGCCATCTCCGGGTTGTCCACAGCTCGCTTCGCTTTTGAAGGGTTCTTGCCCCGAGGGCGCGGGGAAAGGCGTAGCGTGCTCGCTAAGCTACAACACGAAGAGCGCACACTCATCTTTTACGAGGCACCGCATCGTCTGGCAGAGACGCTTGCCGATCTGCTGGACATGTTGGGGGAACGACAGGCAGCGATAGCGCGTGAGTTAACCAAGGTGTATGAGAATGTAGAGCGCGGCACGCTATCTTCGTTGTTAGCCTTGGTCCGGAAGGAGCCCTTGCGCGGTGAAATTGTCTTAGTGGTAGGGGGCATAAATTTAGGGGAACCAGTTTCGGACCTTGATGGCGTAGAGGTGGTGGCGCGCTTGCTGGCCAAGGGTTTGTCTCCCGCGCAGGCGGCACGCCACGCCGCACAAGTTTGTTCGCTGCCGCGCGCTGAGCTTTATGCCCTTGCTGTCGCCCAAAAAGAAAAAGCACAAAAAAAATAGGCGCCGCGTAGGCGCCTTTAATAATTGGGTAAGCTTGTACTTGGGTTAAACCTTTGTGGCAAGCTTTTCTAGACATCCGTGGCAGATCTTCTTACCCATGTGGATAGTGACATCATTTGCATCGTGGCAAAAAATGCATGCTGGTTCGTACTTCTTGAGGATGATTTTTTCGCTGTCAACATAGATCTCTAGCGCGTCTTTTTCGTGTATGTCCAGAGTACGACGGAGCTCAATGGGGATAACTACGCGGCCGAGTTCATCAACCTTGCGCACAATACCTGTAGATTTCATTACATTTCCCCTCCTTACCATGATTCGATTTAGGCGTATACCCAAATAAAGTATACTAATAATACCAGTAGCTGTCAATAGGTATTTGATGTGACTTTTGCATATAATTAAAGCGGGCAAAGCAAAAAATAAAAAGCAAAGGATATAACCTCGCAGCCTCGTAGTGCCTAAAAGCAGCTTCGCTAAGTTTTGCTTATGCCAGTCCATCCGAGTATAATAGGGAAGGTATGGGGCCGCGCAGAGGCGAGGCTAGGAGAGGGGACGCCTGTGAGCAATAAGTATTACGTCACCACACCTATTTATTACACTAACGCCAATATTCACGTTGGGCACGCCTACACCACAGTTATCGCTGACGCGATTGCCCGCTATCAGCGCATGCTGGGCAAAGACGTTTGTTTTCTCACGGGTACAGATGAGCATGGGCAAAAGGTTGAGCGCAAGGCGCGAGCCGCAGGCAAAGACCCGCAAACCTTTTGCGACGAAATTGTGGCGGATATCAAGCAAGTTTGGTCTACGCTGGACATCTCCTATGACATATTCATCCGCACTACCGATCGCCAGCATATAGAGCAGGTGCAGCAAATCTTCACTAAGCTGTATGAGCAGGGCGATATTTATAAACATGAGTATCAGGGGCATTACTGCGTCGACTGTGAATCATTTTGGACAGAACGGCAGCTGCAAAACGCTAACTGCCCCGATTGTGGACGCGCGGTACAGTGGGTAACGGAAGAAAGCTATTTCTTCCGGTTGTCCAAGTATCAAGACCGCCTGCTTAAACATCTCACGGATAACCCTGACTTTCTTCAACCCACGTCACGTCGCAACGAGATGATCAACAACTTCCTGCTGCCTGGCTTGTCTGACCTTTGCGTCACGCGCACCACCCATCAGTGGGGAATCCCGGTGCCTTTTGACGAGCAGCACCGCATCTATGTGTGGATTGACGCTCTGAGCAACTACATTACCGCGCTTGGTTACGGTGAGCAGAGCCCGCAGTTTGAAAAGTTCTGGCCGGCTGACCTGCACCTGATGGGCAAAGAGATCGTCCGTTTTCATGCCATCATCTGGCCGGCGCTGTTGATGGCGCTTAATTTACCCTTGCCTAAGCAGGTCTATGGGCACGGGTGGCTGCTCTTTGGCAACGACAAGATGTCTAAGTCCAAAGGTAATGTCATATCCTCCGTCGAGCTGGCGGCCAAGTACGGCTCCGATGCCGTGCGCTACTACCTTTTGAAGGAGATTTCCTTCGGCAGTGACGGCAACTTCACAGAAGAACTGCTGGTGCACCGCCTTAACTCCGATTTGGCCAATGACATCGGCAATTTGCTCAGCAGGGCAGTGTCGATGATCGAGAAGTTTGGGCAAGGAATGGTCCCGGAAAACCGCGAACCCAGCGGGCCCGACGTACAACTTATAGCCATGGCGGACGCCTTGTCCGGCGCCGTGCAGACGCACATGGACAGTCTGCAATTAGGCGCGGCCCTCAACGAGATGCTAGAGTTGGCAAAAAGGGCCAACAAATACATCGATGAAACCGCGCCGTGGCAACTAGCCCGCGAGCAGCGTTTCGACCGACTGGCTACGGTACTATATAACCTTGCGGAAGTCTTGCGCCTGATTTCTATTGTGATTTACCCATTTATGCCGCGTACGCCACAACGCATGTGGGAGCAGCTAGGGATTGACCCCGCTCAGCACGGGGACGTCCTTGTCCTAGCCGCCGCTAAGTTCGGGCTGCTTCCGGCCGGGCTGTCAGTCAAGAAAGGCGAGCCCCTCTTCCCGCGTATTGAGTGGGAGTCTCATGCCGAACCTGAGGACGGTACGGCGGACGTTTTAACCCCGCCCTTGCTGCCCACAGTAGACATCAGCGATTTTGCCAAGTTAGACCTGCGCGTAGTGGAGGTCATGGCCGCTGAGAAAGTGCCCAAGGCCGACAAGTTGCTTAAGTTAGAGGTACGGCTTGGGGCGGGCACGCGCACAATTGTGGCCGGT
>DBBC01000111.1 GCA_002292025.1 Firmicutes bacterium UBA994 | reverse complement strand
TATAGAAGGGGATGCTAGAAATTGCCAAGGCAGCAGATGCCCCTACGAGGGCGGCAATTTCAGGCGGATTATTCTGGTCCACACTTAACACTGTCGCCACTACCTGCACGTCGTTGTGAAATCCAGCCGGGAATAGAGGGCGTAAGGGACGGTCGATTAGGCGGGCGGCAAGTATAGCCTTTTCACTCGGCCGTCCTTCCCGCTTGAGAAAACCTCCCGGAATCTTGCCTACCGAGTATAATCTTTCTTCGTAGTCAACCAGCAAGGGGAAAAAGTCAATGCCTTCGCGCGGTACGCGCGACATAGTTGCGGTTACCAGTACGCTGGTATCCCCGTAACTGACAAGCACTGCGCCGTTGGCTTGTTTAGCAAGGCGACCTGTCTCTAACGTCATTTCACGTCCTGCGACAGGGATTGAGTATTTCTTCATAGGCAGCCTCCTTTGCATGGTAGGGCTAATAAGTGCAGCAAAAAGAAAAGCGGTTCTCCCGCTTTCCTATTTCAGCGTATTCCAAGTTGGTCCTTAATGATGCGGTATCTTTCGATATCTCGATCCTGCACGTAGTTGAGCAATTTTCTGCGCTGTCCAACCATCTTGAACAGACCGCGGCGTGAGTGATGGTCCTTCTTGTGGATCCTCAGGTGCGCTGTAAGCTCAGTGATACGTCCCGTGAGAATAGCTATTTGCACTTCGGCAGAGCCGGTGTCGTGCTCATGAGTACGAAACTTATCGATGATCGAGCGCTTTTTTTCTTGGGTAATCATATCTTCACCTCCTAATAGATGTCTCCAGAAGCCAAGTATGCCGTCGGAGTCAGCGGCAAACCTAGCCACAGGTACAGTTAATTCTAGCACTTTACGCTCGCATAGGCAAGTATCCGAGCACGCGCGATGTCCTCCGCTACCTGCCCGCGCAGTTCTTCTGGGCCGGAAAATACCCGTTCCGGCCGTAAATACTCCATAAATTCGACTTCAATGTCTTGCCCGTAAAGGTCAAGGTTTTGATTTTCCGCAAGGAAATGAACTTCTAAGCCTTGGTGCTTAAGAGGAAAAGTAGGGCGAACACCAAGGTTAGCTACCCCAAACCCGAGTGTCTGGGCATGCACCAAATACACCCCAAAGGGCGGCAGAACTTGCCGAGGTGCGAGCCCAACGTTGGCGGTGGGGAAACCAAGTTTTCTCCCGCGACCGTCACCCGCAGCAACTTCGCCCCGTAGCGAAAAGCGCCGACCCAAGCACGCGGCGGCGGCGGCAAGTTCCCCCAGCTCGATTAGGCGGCGCACGCGGGTACTGCTCACTATCTCCCCGTGAATAAAAACAGGGGCAACCTCATGTACCAAGAATTGATGCTGCCTGCCTAGGCTTTTCAGCAGCGCAATGTCACCTGCCGCTTGATGGCCGAAGGTGTAGTTAAACCCCGCCACAAAGTTAGGAGCAGCAACGGTTTTAAGCAGCACCCGTTCAACAAACTGCAAGGGGGAGAGTGAGGCAAACTCCGCGGTAAAGGGGTGTTCCACCAATACGTCTATGCCGCAGCCCGCAATCAATTGGCTGCGCTGCGTCTGTGTCGTAATTACGCCACTACCGTTGCGCCCTGTCACAGTGCCCGGATGAGGATAGAAGGTGAATACCGCTGACCAACCGCCTGTCTGCCGCGCCATACTGACAGTACGGTGCAGAATGGCTTGGTGACCGATATGTACACCGTCAAAGCTACCGAGGGCAACTGCCGTGATAGGCATACTTTTAAGCTCAGCGAGGCTCGTAGTTCTCAACACTATGGGTTCTCCTCTCTGGATAAAACCCGTGTCGGTATAAGCACACCGTGCTTACCGGTCCCAAGCCCTATACAGCGTGAGAGCGCGAATACCGCGAACTCACCCGCAGGCAGATTTTTTATGTTAAGGCGCTGTCCACACCTAAATCTTGCCCCGTCAATCGCATCAAGCATTACCCTAGGAAATGACAACAAAAAACTTTCGATCGTCTTGATGTATCGCTCGGGACTGCTCCTAAACTCTGCTAAGTTAACACTATCCGCAAGCTCAAATGGCCCGCTCGCGGTGCGCAAAAGTTTCCCCATACAAGCGACAATACCTAACATGGCTCCGATATCTCGGCATAAGGAGCGTACATAAGTTCCCTTGGAACATAGCACTTTAAGCGAAGCAACGCGCTTGGTGCCGTCCTCGCGCCACCCTGTCACCGTCATGCGGTGAACAACCACCGCACGACGTTCACGCACAATGTCTAGGCCTTGTCTGGCCAAATCGACAAGTTTTTGCCCCTCAACTTTAATCGCGGAAAACATAGGCGGCTCTTGTAATATACTCCCAACGAAATGTGGCAGCACTTCTGCCACAGCCTTCTCGGTAAGATGACTGGCATCGGCGACAGCCAAAATTTCCCCCGTAGTGTCCCATGTGTTGGTGCTAAGGCCAAGCACAAGCTCCGCCGTGTATTCCTTGGTGTCCCCTTCGACAAAGGAAATGAGCCGCGTAGCGCTCCCTATAGCCAAAGGGAGCACTCCCTCAGCCGCGGGGTCAAGTGTACCCATGTGCCCGATCCTCTGTAGCTTAAGAATGCGACGCACCTCAGCTACTGCGCTATGCGAGGTCATCCCGGATTGCTTATATAAGTTAACGAACCCTTCAACCACAGGCGAGCACCTGCCGTACGGCGGCGAGCACGGCGGCGCGAGCATCAGATATTGGCAAAGGCAATGTACACCCTGCCGCATTTGGGTGCCCTCCACCGCCAAAACTTACGGCGACGACCGATACATCGTTGTTCCCGCGCGAGCGGAAACTGACTTTGGTGATGCCTGCCTGCACAGCTCGCAGGAGCACCGCGATTTGGGTTCCCGGCACGGCCCGCGCATAATCTATCATACCTTCCATCTCGGCTTCCTCTACGCCACAGCTAGTGAAAACTGTAAAGGGGATTTCCATCACCGTCACTCTCCCGTCACACTCTTGCGTCAGAGATGCGAGCGCCCCGCGGAGGAGACAGAGTTCGGCCAGCGTCTTGCGCTGCAAGCAGTGCTCCACTACGGCGCGCATGTCAGCGCCGGCTTCAAGTAGCTTCGCCGCATCGCGCAGCACCGCGCCTGTGGTGTTACTGTGGCGGAAAAAACCCGTATCAGTGGCCAGTGCCGTATACAAACACGTGGCCACATCAGGAGTGACCCTCAGGTCTGCCTGTTCAGCCAGAGCTAAAACCTGTTGCCCGACCGCCGCATAGCTAGGGTCTACCCACGCCATGCCTAATAGACCGCGATTTGTTTGATGGTGATCGATGTTGATGATCGTCACCTCGCCGCGGAGCTGCAAGTTTTTGTCTTCTCGGCGCAGGAGAGCGTCCGACAGGCCGGTGCGGTCCCAATCTCCGCAATCCATCACCACGACTACATCCCAGTAGTCAGGTAAGCCGGTTGATTCGACAATGACGGAGCCAGACCCAGGCAAAAAGCTAAAGCGCGCGGGGACTTTCTCGGCTCCGACCACATATGCAGGCACACCCCTAGCTCTAAGTAAATGCCACAGGCCCAGACAAGCGCCGAGAGAATCGCCGTCCGCAGCCAAGTGCCCCACCAAAAGAACCCCCCGCGCTGAACACAAACGAGCGATAATCGTGTCTAAGAGTGTACTATTTGGCACCGCGTTCAATGTCCTTGAGCAGTTTGTTAATGTGCGCCCCGTGTTCGAGTGAGTCGTCTAGCCTGAAGACTATCTCAGGTGTAAACCTTATCTCTACACGATTGCCGACTTCTGAGCGAAAATAGCCACTAGCGCTTTGGAGAGCCTTCGCTGTCTCTGCTTTCTCTTCATCCGTACCTAAAACTGAGACGAAGACCTTGAGATGGCGCAAATCACCGGACAATTCTACGCTAGTGATGGATGCAAAACCAATTCTTGGGTCTTTCATCTGCCGCAGAATGTCGCTAATAGCTTCCTTAAGCAACTCTTTAATACGCTCCCGTCGATACTGAGACACGCCTATTCCTCCTTAGATAACTAGTAATTGCTCAGGCATCCCTGCACTCAATCGGCGTGTATCTGAACGAGACGGAATGTTACCATCCACGAAGGACACGAAGGGGCACTAAGGAATTCCTCATGCAAAATCAACTCTGTCATCCTTCGAGCGCCTTTGTGTTCTTCGTGGATTATTACTTCCCCGAGCAGGTCCCCGCCTAGTGTGCTTAGCTTAGCAAGGCTGAGTAGTTACACTACATTATTTCCCGTTCGGCGCTGATTACTAATCCTGCGCTTAGATTGGCTTCCACAAATCCCAAAACAGCTGTAAGACTTTTGTCAGCTTCTTCTGAATTCGCCGAAACTACCGCCACAGCGATCTGAGCGCGCTGCCACAGTCCTTGATGACCTACTTCCGCGACCGACACGTTAAACGTCAGCCTGATCTTAGCGATTAAACTCCGCACAATAGAACGCTTATCCTTGAGCGTATGGGCATCGGGAAAGAACAGCTCAAGTACTATCGTGCCGCAGCGGTAGCTCATTTGGTTTCTACTCGTTCTTTAGCAAAGGCCTCAATGACATCATCTTCTTTGAAGTCTGCATAATTCTCTAGCCCGATGCCGCATTCATACCCTGCCGCAACTTCACGTGCATCGTCCTTGAATCTTCTTAGAGAACTCACGCTACCCTCGTAAATGATCACTCCGCCGCGCAACAAACGAACACTCGATTGACGTGTAATTTTACCTTCTGTAACCATGCACCCAGCAATTGTACCCACATCGGACACCTTAAAGACGGCACGCACTTGTGCTTGCCCGACGACTATTTCCCTAAATACGGGGGCTAACATGCCCTTCAGTGCTGCCGTGAGGTCATCAATAATCTCATAAATGATACGGTAGAAGCGCATATCCACTTGTTCCTGCTCTGCTACACGGCGCGCATTGGTGTCCGGCCGCACATTAAACCCAATGACGATAGCGTCCGAGGCTTTGGCTAAAATGACGTCGCTCTCGTTGACTGGTCCGACACCGGCGTGGATGACCTTGATTTCGACTTCCTTGTTGCTGAGTTTTTCTATAGCGGGTCTCAGCGCCTCGACAGAGCCCTGTACGTCGCCTTTAATGACCAGCTTAAGGTCCCTGTTTTGACCTGATTGCACGCGCTTAAACAAATCATCAAGGCTGGCGCGTTGTACCGGGCGCTGTTCAGCCATCTTTCTTGCGTCAGCATTGGCAATGGCTATGCTCCGCGCTGTGCGCTCGTCCTTAACCACTTTAAACTCGTCCCCCGCATGTGGCGCCATAGACAGCCCCTGCAATTCAAGCGGCGTGGACGGGCCCGCTTTTTTTAGTTTCTTCCCCTTGTCGCTTACCATGGCGCGAACTCTTCCATGGCAAGTTCCGGCAACTATGGCGTCGCCGACATTTAGTGTGCCCCGTTGCACAAGTACCGTGGCTACAGGTCCCTTGCCTTTGTCGACATGCGCCTCAATCACTACGCCGCGCGCGGAACGAACCGGGTTGGCGCGCAGCTCAAGTACTTCAGCCACGGTGAGGATTGCCGCCAAAAGATTGTCTATCCCAAGGCGTTCTAAGGCCGACACCGGAACGAAAATATTCTCTCCCCCCCACTCCTCGGGGACAATGCCGTACTCGGTCAGTTGTTGCTTTATCTTCTCTATGTTTGCTCCGGGTTTGTCTATCTTGTTGACAGCGACAATGATGGGGACTTGTGCGGCTTTAGCGTGATTAAGTGCCTCGACGGTTTGCGGCATCACCCCATCGTCCGCGGCTACCACTAGGATGGCGACATCCGTGACTTTGACCCCACGCGCCCGCATTTGCGTAAAAGCTTCATGACCGGGAGTGTCAAGGAACACGACTTTGTTGTCACCCACAACGACTTGATAAGCCCCTATGTGCTGTGTAATTCCCCCCACTTCCCGCGCGGTGACGTTAGTATGGCGAATGGCGTCAAGCAAAGACGTCTTGCCATGGTCAACATGACCCATAACTGTGACTACGGGGAAGCGCGGTTGCAAACTCTCGGGCGCGTCGATCTCTTCTAGTTCTTCGGCACTCTGTGCGGGGGCGACAATTTGAAGCTCAATGCCAAGTAATTCCGCGACAATCTCCAAAGTGTATAAATCTAATTGCTGGTTGATATTGGCCATTACCCCAATTTCTAATAGCCGCTTGAGAATCTCGCTCACGGTTCGGCCGGAGAGACGCGAGAACTCCCCTACCGTCATCGGCTCCCTGATCTTTAGTGTAAGCGCACCGCCGTGGGGTCGGGGGACCTCGGTAACTGAACGCCCACGCCGTGTGGCCGCGCTTAATTTGCGGTCGACTATAGCTGCTGCCGGCTCCTGAAAGCGCTTGCTCTTGGCTTGTTCTGCCCCCCTGGAAGGGTGTCTGGTGTCGACTGTAGTTTTTTTGGGTGCCGCGGCTACCCCCGGCTTTGGCGCGGCAGGAGCGCGCGGAGTGTGACGCGACGGGCCGGTGGGCTGTTTTTGCTCAGGTACAGGACCTGCCTGACGTACGGTAGTAACTCGTTCAGGTTGCCCCGCATCTTTGGCAGGTTCTGCCTCCGCCAACCGCGCCGGCTCGCTTGGAGCCCTCGTCGCGGTTTCGCCCTCTGGTGGCAGTACCGGTGCCGCTACCACTTTTTTCGCGCCTTGCGGACGTTTTTTCCTTTGCTTGGTAATGACTTCGCGAACGACAGCCGCCACCTGAGTATCAATCGTACTCATGGGATTAGAAATGTTAAGATTAAGATCCCGCAATGCCTCAACTAGCTTTTCTGCAGGTATCTGTAATTCCTCAGCTAATTCAAAAACTCTGATCTTGGACACTTTCCCCACCTCCGGTTTCTTGGCTTATGGCCCACAGACTTTGCCCAAAGCGGGAATCTGTGACCACAAGCGCAGCGCGCGGGCTCTTGCCGATTGCGCTCCCTAGGATAGCCTTCGAAGACATAGCGATGATCTTTATGCCTCTACTCTGCGCCTTAGCTAGGAACGCACTCTTTACGTCTACAGACGCATCCTCTGCCAGCACGATAAGCCGCGCTTGTCCCTTCCTAATGGCTTGCTCACAGGCGAAGGCACCGCTTTTTACAGCGTGAGCTCGCTCCGCTAGGCCTAACATGCGCAAGAAGCGCTCAGACACCTAGCAGCCTCTCCCTAATTTTTGCGATAACTTCTGCGGGGATCTCTGCCTCTAGGCCTGTCTTCAACCGGCCTGACTTAACAGCCGACTCCAAGCAAGCTAGATTCGGGCACACATATACTCCCCGGCCGGATTTTTTCCCCACGGGGTCGACGTCTACCGTTCCTGCCGGCTCACGCACGATACGTACTAACTCGCGCTTTGTTTTAACAGAGCGGCACCCTACACAAGTACGCTCAGGCATATGTTTGCTTTTCATACATTCACTCCCGAGCGCAAAGTTATGACTTGACTCTCGCTCTTAATGTCTATTTTCCAGCCCGTCAGTTTAGCGGCAAGACGCGCATTCTGACCTTCCTTGCCAATAGCTAAAGAAAGCTGATAATCAGGTACTGTTACGCTGGCTACTTTTGTCGATTCGTCGATTGCTACATGGCTAACTTTAGCCGGGCTCAAGGCTTGTGCTACATATTCACGCGGATCAGACTTAAACTCCACAACGTCTATTTTCTCATTGCCAAGCTCACTGACAATAGCCTGAATGCGCATCCCCTTCGGCCCTACGCAAGCCCCTACCGGGTCGATGTTCTCATCGCGAGCGAAAACTGCGATTTTGCTGCGGCTACCTGCCTCGCGCGCCACGGAGCGTAACTCGACCGAGCCGTCGTGAATTTCGGGAACTTCTAACTCCAACAAACGCTTTAGCAGGCCAGGATGGCTGCGTGATACAGTTACTTGCGTTCCTTTGGTGGTTTTGCGCACTTCCATGACATAGGTCTTTAGGCGCTGTCCGGGACGGTATACTTCCCCCGGCACTTGTTCAGACAGGGGCAACATGGCTTCTACCTTGCCTAAGTCAATAATAACATTGCGGTCTACTCTTTGAATAACACCTGTGACGATATCGCATTCACGGTTTGTAAACTCCTGATAGATCATGCCGCGCTCCGCTTCGCGAATGCGCTGCACGACAATCTGTTTGGCGGTCTGAGCTGCGACTCGGCCGAAGTTGCGCGGCGTGACTTGAGTGGCGCAAATATCGCCGGGCAGGTATGAAGGATTAATGCGCTTGGCTTCATCAATGTGCATCTCGGAGTTCGCGTCTTTCACATCAGTGACAACACGGCGCAAAGAGTACACCGAGACTTCGCCTGTTTCCCTGTCAATGGTAACCCGGACATTGCCGCTCCCGCCGAAATTTTTTTTGTAGGCGGACAGTAGCGCGGTTTCAAGCGCGTCGAATAGGATGCTTTTGTCTAATTGCCTCTCGCGGGCCAGCTGTGTAATAGCTTCGATGAATTCAGCGTTCATCCCTTATCTCTCTTCCTCACTTTGCCTTAAACTAGAGTTAATTATGTAAATGGATAATCCCTGAGTGCCGCATCACACCCGATAAAGTAAAGAGTGGGAAGGACCCACTCTCTGACGAGTACATTATACCAAAGGACACTCCCCCGCGCAAGCAACTCACTTATCTAACTCACATACATTTGCCACGTCAGCGAGTGCTGCCAGTTCAGCCATGGCCTCTGCCACAGTCACTCCCTTAGGGAGCTTGAGCTCCAAGCGAATTTGTACGTGCCCCAGAGCTACGTCGGCCCGATCGATAGTGATGTTGCGTACGCTGATATTCTTATCCCCCAGTGAGGCGCCGATGCGCCCGAGCTGTCCCGGCTGATCGTGGGTGACGACACCAATCTTCACATAGCTGGAAGGGTTAATCCATCCGCGTTCGAGCTGAACGAACACGCCCAGTGTCATATACACCAAGACCGTGGTAACGACAGCGCCTAGGTAGAATCCGGAACCGCACGCCAAACCGATGCCGGCGACAACCCACAGTGAGGCAGCGGTAGTCAGTCCCCTGATGCTTGCGCCTTCACGCAGAATGGTGCCGGCACCGAGAAAACCGATGCCTGATATCACCTGCGCCGCCAAGCGTCCCGGATCATAGGGCTGGCCAAACTCCCGAAAGCCGTATATGGAAATTAGCATGACCAAAGCTGACCCTATGGCCACCAAAACATGCGTGCGAAACCCTGCCGGGCGGTTAAGTCCCTCGCGCTGCAATCCGATAGCTCCCCCAAGAATGCAGGCTAACGCTAAGCGGGATACCAAAGTCAACTCCGATACTGGCACCACTACCACCTCTTTTTAGCAGTAAGTGCACCGAAAATTTGCCGGTACATCTTTAGGCGTGACGCAAACCCGCGCAGGAATCCTAATTTCTCTTCTTTCATGACCTGAGTTACGTCCTGCAGCTCCACGATTCGAACGTTAATTTGCGAGTCACGGAGATAGCGAGTCAGGGCAATCTCCACGCCCCACCCTATACTGGCAAAATCTGGTGCGCCTTTTAAAACTTCACGCGTAATGCCCCTCTGTCCGGAAAGAAAGGGCGCAATCTTTTGGGCTAGATCAGTCATAAGGCGGCCGCTACCGAATACTCCAAGCGTCGAAGCCACCTCACCGTTCAGAATCGGTTTAAGCATGGCTATGATATGGGCGGGGGTGAGTCCCACTAAATCCGCATCAAGGAATAAGACGACTTCCGCTTCTGTGTCTAAAAACCCGACAGACATGGCCCCGCCCTTGCCGCGATTAGGCGAAAGCACAATAACCCTAGCACCTGCGCTTTCCGCACTGGCAGCGGTGTTGTCGGTAGAGCCGTCGCTTACGACGACTACATCGTCCACTGAGGGGCATTGAACAGCTGCGCTCACTACCGCGCCCACCGTACGTTCTTCGTTATAGGCCGGGATAATAACCGCGGTTCTAATCGATGCCGCCCTCCCTACTTGGTCAGTGACGCTGCCAAAACTCGTACTTCCTGGGTGAGGCGGGCCGCAGCTTCGCTTAAAGGAACTAACTCCACGGCCTCTCCGCCGCGAAACAGCACAGCGCCGCTTGCCGCGAGGGCAATGCCGACATCAGCGTCACGCGCCTCGCCAGGTCCATTGACGGAACAACCCATCACCGCTATTTTCAATGGCAAGTCGTTGAATTCCTCTAAGTTATTTTCTGTTGTTTCAGCAATAAAAATCAACTCCGGTGAAGTGCGCGCACAAGTCGGGCAAGACACAACCCGCAACTGCTTGCGACCTAGGTTTAGGCTGGCAAGTATCTCTTTGGCCACACGCACTTCTTCGACTGGGTCTGCGGTTAGCGATACGCGGATGGTATCCCCAATCCCATTCGCTAACAAAACACTAATCCCCACCGCCGAGCGCACTGCGCCGCGCAACAGCGTTCCCGCCTCAGTGACGCCAATGTGCAAGGGATAGTCTGACTGTGCGCTAAACAAGGTATTAGCGCGAATTGTAGCCTGCACATCAGAGGACTTCAGTGAAAATATTAGGTTGCTAAAGCCCATGTCTTGCATCTCTCGCCGATACAGCAACGCAGTCTCAACCATAGCTTCCGGCGTCGCCGCGCCAAAGCGCGTCCGTACCTCATGTGGCAGTGAACCGGAATTGACGCCGATGCGCACCGCTGTGCCATGTTTGGCCGCTGCTGTGAGCACTTCCCGGACATGATTGTATCCTCCGATATTCCCGGGGTTGATGCGTACTTCGGCTGCCCCGCGTTCGATCGCGCCAACTGCCAGCCGATAATCAAAATGAATGTCGGCAACGAGTGGGAGAGACGTGCCGGCGACAAGCGCGGCAAACGCGGCGAGTGCCGGCTCATCCGGCACAGCGACACGTACGATTTGGCAGCCTGCCTCGCGCAAACGCTCAATCTGCGCCAGCGTCGCGCAGATGTCAGTCGTAGGCGTGTTGGTCATGCTTTGAATGGCAATGGGATTATCGCCGCCGATGGCCACAGCGCCAACCTTCACTACGCGAGTTGGCCTTCTTATATTGTTCACGCTAGAAAATGTTCAACCGGCGCAAATCGCCAAAAGTTACCAGCACAATCAGTGCCATCAGCAACACAAAGCCGATGAGGTGAATCATGTTTTCCTTCTCTGGGTCGACAGGTCTGCCGCGCAAACGCTCCAGAGTCAAGAATATTAGCTTGCTCCCATCTAAGGCCGGTATGGGGAGCAGGTTAAACAACCCTAGTTGAATGCTAATAATGGCCACAAATGATAATAGGTTTGCTATGCCTGTACGTGCTACCTCTCCGACCATGACCATAATACCAATAGGCCCCGCTCCTTCCGCAGGCATCCTGCCCGTCAGCATACGCCCGATCACTGATACTATTTGTGCCGTTAGAGTAGCCGTCTCTCGTGCCCCCAACCACAGTGCGGAAAGTGGGCCGAAGCGTTGATTTTGCGGCGCAACTCCGACTAGGAAGCGCCCCGTGGCTTCATCTCTGCGCGGGGTGACAACGGCAGTCCTTTCTTGCTCGCCGCGGCGAAAGACGACAGCCAATGGTTGGCCGCCGCTTCCGGCAATGGCTTGCTGAATACCGACCCAAGTCGAGATACTTACGTCCCCAATCGTCAATATCCTGTCC
>DBBC01000110.1 GCA_002292025.1 Firmicutes bacterium UBA994 | reverse complement strand
TTTTTTGCAGCGCCCTCAGCGCAGCAGTCGCACGGCTTCCGCAAAGCGCTGCCCGGCGGTAAAGAGTATGGCCCCGGCCATAAGCAGCAAGAGTTCCACGCGCCACGGTGTCACCAGCACGATAAGGCTGAGGACGATAAAGGCATCGGCTCTTTCCATTAACCCCGGCTGGTAGTAAAACGACTTGTTGCCCATCTTTTCAGCCAAGGCCCCTACCGTCAAAAAGACCGTCATGGATAGGATGATACTAGCGAAAACAAGAGCCACCGGCACTGCATAAGCAGATGACCTGTACATTACCGCAAGCAGCACCATTATCTCAACCAGACGGTCAAAGACTATGTCAAATAACGTCCCCAAGGCGGAACTGGTGCCGTTCAGTCGCGCCATAGAGCCATCTAAGACGTCAAATAAGCCCGAAACCCATAACAAGCCTACACCAAGCCACGGATGCCCGAGGGCAACGGCCAAAGCCGCTGCTCCTCCCAGCATCATGGCAATCATTGTGGCCCCAATTGGGCTAAGGCCTGATCTAAGCAGCAACCGCGCTGCCAAGTCTAGACAGGGCTGCACATACCGCCTAGCTCTGCTGTCTAGCATCGCTCAGTCGATACGTTTAGCGCAACACACCGCGGTTGTCGGTCCATTGCTCGATGTGTTGCAGCACTGTGCGGCGCACGCTCTCCGGCACCTGATTGCGGCTGTACTCGGAAGCGGCAAAAGACAGTTCAATCCATGAGCCGTCGTAGTTGTACGCTTCGATCCCGAGCACATCGCGCAACACTATTTGCGTATGGGCGGACCTCACCCCGGACTGGCAGAACACGATGACTTTGCGACCGCGGATAGCAGCGCTGTAAGCGGCGGCAATTTCCTCGCGTGTCCTGATTGTGCGGTCTGGGGCGTTCGCGGCCACCCATTCAATATGGACACTGCCGATAAGTCTACCTATGCCGAAGGCACCGCGAGACGAAGTCGATGGGCGACCATTAAACTCGTCCGCGCTGCGAGTGTCGATAACGACCCACTCATTGGGGTTTTGCAGTGCGGTTATGACATCACCTAAGCGCACATTATTGACGGCGGGGTTATGGTTAGGCGCCTTATATGCGGTCTGAACAGGCTGATCCACTAGGCGGACAAAACGACCGGTGGGGAAGTTAGCAGCTCGCCACGCGTTGAGTCCGCCGTCTAATAGGCGCACATCGCGGTGTCCAAGCTGTCTTATCTGCCACATAAAGCGAGCCGAGTCATGCAGGGCATCCAGCGCGTAGACCACAATCATGGACTGAGGGGTAGCGCCGGCACGCGAGAGTAACCCCTCCATCACTTCTTGGGACCTCGCCATGCCGCCCAACGCAGGAGCTAAAGCCAAAGGTGAGTTGGGCCCGCAATAGTCTCCGCGCCACACCGTGAAGCTGCCGGCAATCGGCGACCCGGCGGCATGCAGCGGGATAATAGCCAGAGTGGGGTTAATAACACCGATTACCACGACATCCGGCTCGTTGCGGTCCATCAATTGCTTGAGTTCGGCCGGAGAGATAAAGGCGTTGGGGTTGGCATACGCGGCTAACTTGGCACTGTGTGCGTCGCCGGCGATCCTCACATTACGGAGAGCGGCCTGCCTGACTACGGTCACCGTATAGGTGCTTTCGTCCCAAGTGACGTCAGCACCCAAGTTCTCCGCCACAAAGCGCAAGGGCACTAAGGTGCGCCCCGCCATCACAAACGGAGCTACGTCAAGGCGCACGGTACGCCCGTTCACTACGGCTTCCTCACGGTTGAGCCGCAGCGCAATGGATGTGGTACCGAGCTGACCGGTCACCGTCTCTGTGGCCTCTTGCCACCCTACCGTAGCCCCAAAGGCTTCAAACAGGGCGCGAAACGGCACCAGAACCCTGCCGGCACGAATTACCGGGGCAACTTCCACCGTCATCGGTGCTCCATCGAGCAGGATGCGAATAGTCCTAGCCTCGAGATTGAGGGGCTGGAAGGGGACGAGGGCGACTGCCAGAGCTACCGACAGCAGCAGAACGATTAATTTCTTCACGTGATCTCCTCCTATGTTTTTCTTTTGGGTGTTGCACTAGCGAATTGTAATACCCTTCTTCCTAGCAATGTACTTGGGGATGAGCGAAACTCCAAATAGCACCAGCCCGGCAACCGCAAACTGCATCAACAGTCCTGCGCTGACGCCTTGCGTCACGATCTCCCCCGCCATATATGCGTAGATAAAGGCACCCGGGGCCATGGTAATAAGGGAAACTAGCGCGAATGTCGGCAGACTGATCGATGTTAACCCGTAGGCGTAGTTTTGGATGTTGTATGGGAATACGGGCACTAACCGCGTCAGTATCAGGAAGCTCGTGCCATTCTCCCGTACTCCGTCTTCAATACGTTTAAACAGCGGATTACCGCCAAACTTAGCCACGATCATGTCGCGTGCTGCGTATCTGGCCACGAGGAAGGCTACGCATGCCCCGATGGTTGCGGAAAACAGCGCCAAAACTCCCCCAACTATGGAGCCAAAAGTAATGCCGGCAACTATCGTCACGGCCGAAGCAGGCAGCATAAACACGGCCACTAGGATATAGAGCAGCACATACACTATGTAGCCAACTGCGCCCAGCTCCTGAAACCACAGCCTGAGACCCTCAATGTCACGTAGCTGATCAAGGAGGCCCATCTGCGCGGCTATGATCACCACCGCAACTATTGCTATCAGCGCTACCACCAACTTGACCGGACTGCCCTTCGCGTTGTTTTTCTGCATTAGTTCACTCTCACTTTCCCTAATTTTTCAAGACTACTCAGGCTTCCTAGGATGCAAAGAGTTACCATTTCCCCCGCGTCTTCGTGCTTCTTAGTGTTCTTAGTGGACGACGTATGATTCTAGTCCCTCTACTTGATGCTCCGGGCAATGACCCCTTTAGACTTGTAGCGGTTTACCCACGCCTTAACCGGACTGGCAAGGACATTCTCAGGTGGCTGTGAGCTTTGACTTACTACCGGGCCCCAGATGAGGTCGAGAATATGCCATGCCTTCGCGCCTCCCATTAGCATGGACGACCTGCAGGCGGCACAGTAAACTACCACGTGCTGTGTGGGCATCTCTTGGACGCGCCTACCCATGACCTTCTTTGCTAATTCCGGGTTGACGGGGACAATCATGCCGCCAAAACCGCAGCATCTTGCTTTGTCTCGCGTCCGCTCGGGCTCCGCAGTCTTGTATCCCAATTCTTGCATAATCCACCGAATACCGTCATGGATGGCGTGGTTGTCCCGCACAGGACATGAATCATGGATCGAGAACACCACGTCACTGTTAGTGGCCTTACCGCGCACTTCCTGCGGCAGACCGATCTGGGGCATCCTCTCCCATAAAGAAATCGTCGTAAAGGCGTCTGATTCCCGCAGCATATTGTAACAGTTCTGGCAAGCTACCAGCATCTCGTCAACCTTGCAGTCCTTAATGTCTGCTATCAAGCTGCCAAAACGCTCTTGAAGTAAATCGACCTGCCCGAGCGACTTGGTCGGCTTGCCACAGCACTTCTGCACTACAGACAGTTCCGGGTACACACCCCTGAGATAGGCAATGGTCTTCTCAATGTTCTCGGGGCTATATGAAGGCAGAGAACACCCCGGCATAAAGCCATGTCGGATAGCCATTTTACTCGCGCCCCTTTCTCTTTATTGTAAAGACCCGCGAGAACGATAGTTTCTGGTGAATGTCGATGGCTCCGTGCCCCTTCAATGGCGACTTCCCCTTATTGGCGCGTACAAAGTCTTTACGCATAGACATAAAGGCATCGGCCAGTTTGAACTCCTTCGGACAGACCAGCGTACATTGATTACACAAGTTACAGGAATATGGGACTATCGCGTCGACTTGCTCTTTAGCCAAGAAGATGCTAAACAATTCTCCTGGACACGCCGTGAACTCGTTTAACATCAGACATTCTTGCATGCACTCTTTGCACTCACATTCCAGACACCGCGAGGCTTCCTTGTTAGCCGCGTTTTCGTCAAAGCCGCGGTCGCATTCCAAGAAGTTTGTCCGCCGTACAGCGGCGTCAACCAGCTCAGAGTGATGGCGTGCCAAGTCTTCCGTACCTTCAGGCACAGGTACGTCATATTCCGTCTTGTAACTGCGCTCAAGCTTAAAGTTTCGCCCCTCCGTCAGGGACTGTCCGCGCAGATAACGATCAGCTGACAACGCCGCCTTTCTACCGAGTGCCATGGCTTCGACAGCGATAGTGCTGCCAGCCGCATCGCCGGCCACAAAGACTCCGCCCAAATCTGTAGCCAGCGTATCGGGGTCGACTACGTAGCGCCCGCCTGCCTTTTGTGGCAACTGCCCCCTCGATATATCGTCAACTCGCTGGCCGATAGCGTAGATTATAGTGTCACACGTTGCCATGCTCGTCTCGCTCCCCAACACCGGATTAAACTTGCCGGTCTCGTCCCAGAGGGAAAGGCAGTCCTTCAGCCGTACGCTTACGGGGCGACCGTTCTCCCGCACAATTTCCTCTACGCACCAGCCGTAGTCAAACTGCACGCCCTCGGCTATAGCCGCCTCTTGTTCATGTCGGCTAGCTGGCAACGCGCACTCATTTTCTAGGCACACAATCCTAGCTTTTTCGGCGCCGGCACGCAACGCCGAGCGAGCACAATCCATAGCCACGTCGCCTCCGCCGATGACCAGTACATTTGTACCCATAACAGCGCATTTTTCGGTGAAGGCAATCTCACGCAGAAACTCTACCGCGTTAGTAACTCCACCTGAGCCACCACCGTTGACGGGGGGAACAATCCCTAGGTGTGCGCCGTGGGCGAGGATGACCGCGTCATACTGCGCACGCAAAGTGTCAAGCGTGACGCTCTTACCAACCTCTACCCCGAGCTGAAAACTAATGCCCAGCCGGTCGAGATAGCTGTATTCAAAGTCGAGTACTTTGTGCGGTAAACGATAGGCCGGAATCCCCACGCGCAACATGCCGCCGCGTACAGGCAGTCTATCATAGATGGTCACCTTGTGGCCGGCCTTACGTAAATCGATGGCCGCCTGCGCTCCGGCCGGGCCGCTCCCTACTACCGCCACGCGCTTACCCGTGTCCGCGCCTACGCTTACATCCCATAGCTCCTCACGGTCAGCTTTGTCGGCTGCATATCGCTTCAAAGCGGCTATGGCTAAGGGCTGCTTAAACTCAGTTTCGCGGCGGCACGCCTTCTCGCAAGGATGAGCACAGATCCGTCCTAAAGTTCCCGGCAGAAACAACTTTTCGCGGATGGAACGCACGGCCTCCTCAAGTTTACCTTCGCGTATATGCCTGATGTACCCGAGCGCATCGGTGTGCATCGGACACTCTGCTACGCAGAACGGCGCCTCTAACCCTTGACAATCTTCGGCTATTTCTTTGGCTAAGGAATAGACTTTCTCGGCAAATTGCACAGCCATAGACTTCCTCCTGACTATATGTGAGTAATACAAATAGGGCTTGTTACAAATGGCACATTACTTACTAGTAAATTCTACCCCGAAGGGAGTCGGGTGTCAAGGAAATTTGCACGAAAACGAAGTTACGCATGGATGATACCCTCTAGGGTGTTCAATTGTCAAGGAGTAACTACCCAGCCGAGAATGGTAACTCTTTGCAGGCTGGGATGCCTGAGCAGGTGCGTCAAGGATATTTTGTAAGGGGACAGGATAAGGCGGGTGCGGTCGCGAACTTACATTCAACAACGGTTGTCGGCGGGGGGGCGAACTGCCAAGCGTAGCGGTTCCGCGCGCGTACTGCCGCATGAACGTCAAATGGAAAGGACTGGTTGTGTGCAAAAGCGACTATTTCGCAGCAGACAAAACAGCATGATCGCGGGGGTGTGCGGCGGCTTAGCCGACTACTTCGCCATCGACCCGACTTTAGTGCGCATAGGCATGGTAGCGCTGATATTCTTTGATGGTCTGGGGATTGTGGCTTATATTGTCATGGCCCTTATTGTACCGGAAGAATGGATGAAGGCTGCTTCACCGGCGGAAATTGTGGAGGAGAATATCCGTGATTTAGCTCATACCGCACAGACCATAGGAGAACGAGCTGAAGCTGTCACTGCTAACCAACAGCAGTTTGCCCGCGTCTTGGGTGGGGCGATTGTGCTCCTTGGCGTCTTTTTGTTGCTGCGCAACTTAAATCTAATGCAGTGGGTAGACCGCCGCTGGATGTGGCCGGGGGTAATTATCATCGGCGGCTTGGCCATGGTTCTAAACGGAATGAGGCGCCGCTAATGAGCGACAACAAGCGCATGAGGATCCCGCACATATCGTTCACAGGGCTGATCATTGTATTGATTGGCATAGCGTTTCTGCTCAATAACTTAGGCCTTCTGCCGCCGGATTTTATGCACCACTTGTGGAGGTTATGGCCGCTCTTTGTTATAGCCGCAGGGTTACAGGTAATGTTTGGCAGGAGCGGCACGCGTATAGGTACAATTTTGCTCGTGATCTTCGTAATATTAGCTTTAGGCTATCTGTTTTTCGCTCCCATACACATGGGGCAACCGAGCATTATGCGCACTGAGCTTTCAGCACCAAAGCAAGACCTAACCCAAGCCCAGGTCGACATAGACTTCGCCGCGGGGACACTAGAGATCGCTTCTTTGCCCGCTGTTTCGCCAGATTTTTACCATCTGGTCGCCTTTGGTCCGCCCCCTAGGGTGGATTTTACCGGTATGAGGCCGCCGCATGATGGCACAGGGCGACTCAGAATCAACCATGCGGAAACTAGACGGAGCATGACCTTTGGCGGGTTTTCACGCTACAGTTGGGCGCTTCAACTCAGCCCTCTTTTGCCTACCTCGCTGCATATCAACGCCGCCGCCAGCAGAGGCGAACTCGACCTTAGGCCCCTAGATGTCTACGAGCTGGACCTTACGCTAAACGCCAGCCACTGCCAACTCTATTTGCCCTCTCGCCAAGGGCGATCAACCATAGAAATCGACGCTAACGCGTCTAACGTCAATATATTTATCCCGCATGGCGCGGCTGCTCGGGTTACGGTTTCTTCTCAGGCTAGCTCCGTGCGTGTGGAGGGCGAATGGGAACAAAGAGGCGAGGTCTACACCTCGCCCCATTATACATCCTCTGAGCGGCAGATTGAGATTATGGTCACTGCCAACGCCAGCCGCGTGCGCATTAGTACCCGCTAATTCACCGTGCCCCACAGCAGCGCAAGTGCCGCCAACGTGCGGGCAGCTACCCCAGTGGCCCCTTTGGGCTGGTAGTGCTTGTCGCTCTCGGCAAAAGCCGTCGGGGCAATGTCCAAATGTGCCCAAGGCGTCTCGCCCACAAACTCACCGATAAAGAGTCCGCCTGTCATAACGCCACCCATACGGCCGCCGCTGTTTTTGATGTCGGCAACCGGGCTCTTAATCATCTCGCGGTACTCGTCGTGGTTCGGCATAGGCCAATACCGCTCTCCAGTAGCGGCTGCGGCGGTCTGTAGGTCGGCGGCGAGTTTATCGCAATTGGTGATCATCGCCGAATATACACTACCTAGCGCAATACCACAAGCTCCGGTCAATGTGGCAATATCCACAATCTTGCTCGCCCCAAGCTTCACTGCATAGGCCACCGCATCGGCGAGAATCAAGCGGCCTTCGGCATCGGTGCTGATTATCTCTATTGTTTTGCCGGTCATGGCGGTAATAACGTCACCCGGCTTTAGCGCGTTGCCTGACGGCATGTTTTCGGTAGCTGGAATAATACCTAAGATATTGACCTTAGGCTTAAGTTGCCCTATGGCCTGCATGGCTCCGAGCACCGCTGCACCCCCGGCCATGTCGCTTTTCATGAGATGCATGTTTTCGGCAGGCTTAATAGAGATGCCACCGCTGTCAAAGGTGAGCCCTTTGCCCACAAAGGCAAAAGTCTCGCCGCCGGGGTTGCCCTCGTAGCGCAACACAATTAACTTGGGCGGCTCGGTGCTGCCGCGGGCGACGCCAAGGAAAGCACCCATAGCCAGGCGTTCCATGTCGGCACGCTCAAGAACTTCGTACTGCAGGCCGCTCTCGGCCGCAATTTGCTCGGCTTTAGCCGCCATATGAGTGGGTGTCATATGGTTAGCGGGGGCGTTGACGAGATCACGTGCCATGTTAGCGGCTGCGGCCATAATCACGCCGCGGTTGGCACCTCTCTGCGCCGATTCCATAGCGCTGGGCTCGGTGGTGACGACTATTATCTCAGACAACTGCTTCTGTTCGCGCTTGCTCTTTAGTACGTCATAGCTGTAAATGCCTAGCAGAACACCTTCGGCTAATGCGGCCGCGGCGTCCTCCGCTGCGACTCCACCGCCTGTTTGATCTGGCAGATACATAGCTAAAGTCTTGGCTTTGCCTTTGGCTGCAATTTTGGCCGCACTGGCGGCCGCTTGCCGCAGTTTCTCGGCGTCTAGCTTTTCCCCTTTGCCGAGACCCACGGCAACTACTCTCCGTGCTCCTGACGCCGGCAAATACACTACAGCCACTTCGTTAAGCTTGCCCGCAAACTCGCCTTTGCTTATTATCTCCTGTAACAAGCCGCCGCAGAGCGCATCCACACGGGAGGCTATGCCTTGTAACAGAGCGTCTCCTTCGCTTACACCTACTAGGATTGCATCTGCCGTTAGGTCGCGCGGTGCGGCACAACACACTGAAACCTTCATTACTCATCTTCCTTTCTATTTCTGGTGGGATTAGTGCTCCGACTGCATCCGCCAAAATGTCTTGCAGGCTGCTTTGTCGGCAATGTTAAATTCGATGATCTTCGTTAACAGAGCGTAATCTACCGGTCTATCCCATGGCATACGCACCAGTTCTTTGCTGTGGGTGTAGCCTGCCTGCGCAATCTCAGCCGCAAAGCGAGTGATGGCGACGCTTTCCGGCGCCACCGACATGTGTTGTTTGGCCAACCCAAAGGAGATGATAAATGTGCCGTGGTCAGTCCACATGGGCTGCCTCCAGGCAATCTTGTGGTTGAGCTCGGGAAATGTACGATTAACCCAAGCAAAAACCTCCCGCATGCGGGCACGGTGTACTGGGTCTTCGATGGCAGCTAAGTAATCAGCAAAACTCTCCACTGTGCCGTTGCTCCTTTCAATGAACTTTGGGCGCCCGCCCTCTACGCTGATCTTACCATACCTCGTAGGGAGTTTACTCACTCTTTAGGCGGCTCACTTACCCCCATAACCCTATTACGGCCGCTTTGCTTGGCGAGATAGAGCTGCTCATCGGCGCAACTTATTACAGAATCCATGTCGGTTCCCATAGTTGGCCTTACAGTGCATACGCCAAAGCTGGCAGTAATCTTTAGGGTTTCCTCCGATGTCCACTCACTCTCGTTTTCCACTCTCGTTCGCATGCGTTCTGCAATTTCTTGGGCCTTATCATGCCCCGCGCCGGGAAGACAAACGATGAACTCCTCACCGCCGTATCTCGCTACCCAATCTTCGGTCCTGTTCAAACACCCGGACAAGATAGCGGCGAACCGAGCCAAAACCTTGTCCCCGATTGGGTGTCCATAAGTGTCATTTACGGACTTAAAATGATCAATATCCGCCATGATGACAGAAAGCCCTTTTGACTTGAAGGCAGCAAAGCTTAGATCGACCGGCAGTTTGTCGGCAACATAGCGGCGGTTAAACACTTGCGTCAAGTCATCTTTTAGAACGCGGCTATTGAGTTGGCGAATCAGCCGATGGAGATGTGACATGTCACCGCCACTTTGAGCATTCAACTCGAGGCTATGCGTGACATCCATAAGCAGCTCCGCTACGAGCCTCCTATCTTGCAAATCGTAGGGAACAGCGGTAATCATAAAGATGTCTGATTTGCGGAACTCGAATTTGATGAAGATCCGGTTGTCATTGTATGCGCGCAAAGCAATGCAGTTGTCACAGATGATGTTTTTTTCCCAGAAATCAAAACATGTCAAAGATACCTTGAGGTCACCGTCATCTTTGTGCCGTGTTACCGTCTTGCTCAGCGGGTCGACAACTCTAATGATGTCATAGATTTTGTACAAAAGGCTGTTACTGTCTTCAATGTCACAAAGTAAGTCAATGTCCATTCTTTCACTCCTGCGCCATTTGATTTTCTCTGGTTAACAAGGACGTCTAATGCCGCACGCCCGCCCCATGCCTAGGACGCTGTTCGGGCTCACTTGTACCGCCAAAAAAGGCGTTTAGCCCGTCGGCTAGGTCGATAAACACGCCGGTGGGCGGCGTCAGAAAGAAGGGTTGACTGGCAAACGTCTTGTAGGTGAGCCTATTCAGGTGCATAACCAGCAAGTACACCGCCAAAAGCAACGCCGCAAACGCAGCCACAAATAACCCTAGCCCGAGATAGGCCTCACCCAGCGGCATAAATAAGGAGGTCAACAGCAAATTGACGACGAAGAAGGTTAGTGAGACACCCAGCGCCTCTCTTCTAGCTTCAAAGTAGAGGAGCACCAGAAGTACCACTAGCAGCATAGCGTTGCAAAGTGCTGCCAGTGCGCAAATGCGGAAAATGTCTTTTAGCAATATGGAGAAACCAAAGTACACAAAAATAGCCTCGGCCAACACTAACAGGGTGAGTGTGACGGCCATTTGCCTCTCCAGCAGATATGCCAACAAACGGTAAACGGTACCTGTCAACTTATCTTTGGCGTCAGAGATCTCAGCAAAATTTTTACGGCCCCTTACCACCTGGTAATATTTCTTGTACCTATCGTAGAATTCGGTCTCAACATACACCAAAAAAAGCACGGTAGTTGGAATAATTGTTAGGTAGGCAAGGAACTTAGCGTGATCATACAGAGGAGCATAACGAAAAGTGTCGTGCACGATATGGCTGTGGACACTGAACCAAGTCAATACGGTGTCTACCCAAATGCCAGCGGTATAGAACAGACCTGTAAAGAACAGGAGGGCACTTTGCTTAGGTACCGTAGACAGTCAAATTCTAACCTGTTGCCGAAGGTAAAGGTCTTAAAAAATGTGCGCACCAACAGCAAATGGGTGATTATCACCCCGACAAGATAGGCAAACAAGATGTTGCCTGCATGCATATGGTCGGCAAAGGGGATTGGGCGCCGCAACAGAAAGAACAGCAATAATGCCGAGGCAATTCCGCCAAACAGAAAAGCATTGGCGATGGCGCCATAACTCTTAGTGGCGCCTAAATACACCATCACTATCCACATTAACGTGAGAACTAAGAA